>DATLAV010000147.1:0-6159 GCA_035527235.1 Patescibacteria group bacterium
GATGCTGAACGAGATCTACAAGGTCGACGACGCCATCTTCGAGAGGTATCCCGAGGTCAAGATAGGCCTTCTTATCGGCAGGGACGTGACCGTCGGCGGATCCGATCCAGCCATTAACGCCTACAGGAGGCAGGCGTTCGAGAGAGCAACGGAGGTGCTGGGCGACGCCCCGGTGACGTCCCACCCGTTCATAGCCTCATGGAGGAATATGTACCGGAGCTTCGGTACTAGGCCAGGCGACTACAGGCCCTCTGCGGAGGCCCTTGTGAGGCGGGTACTGAAGGGGCGGGGCCTCCCCGACATAAACGTAGCGGTCGACGCCTACAACGCCGTCTCCGTCCGGCACCTCATCCCCATGGGAGGCTTCGACCTGAACAGGGTTAGTGGCCAGATCCAGCTCAGGTACTCCGGCGGGGGCGAGGAGTTCAACCCCCTGGGTTCGTCAGGGCCCGAGGAGACCTACGAGGGGGAGGTCGTCTACGCCGATGATGCTAGGGTGCTCACCCGGAGGTGGAACTTCAGGGACTGCAGGGAGACTATGATCACAGAGGACTCCACGGACTTCGTGATGTTCGTCGACGGCTCCCCCGAGATCCCCGTGGAGGTAGTGGAGTCTGCTCTTGGTGACCTGTTTTCTCTCCTCTCGGCCTGCTGCGACGGTGAGTACGCCTCGACCGTTGTGGACTCGGGGTAGCCCTCGGCTTAGGCGTCTATTGGCGGCTCTTTCACTTCTTCTTCCTGAGCTTGAGTTCGACGCCGTCTGCATCCGCGTGACCCCTCAAGAGCGCCTTCAGGATCTTCGCCCTCGCTTTGAAGTCCTCCTCGTTGAGACCCTCCTTTGAAGCAGCTCTCCGGGCCTCCTCTATTGCTGACTCCAGATCAGGTACGGGCAGGAGGGTGGCGGCGATGCAGTAGAAGCTCTTTGACCTGCCATCGTTAAAGTAAGCGAGCATTTCCTCGAGGAGGTCCATCCGCCTCATCTGCTCCACGAGGAAGGGCTCTAGCCCCCGGGTCCTAATCCTCTCCAGGTTCTCAGGGACCTTCCTGTAGGTGAGGAACGAGTCGTACTCGCCGCCCTCCTCTCCTCCTATGGCGAGCCAGCTGTGGTACCTGTCGCACGGGAACTCGTCGCACTGGGAGCAGACCTCAAGCCCCCTCTCCCCAGCGCAGCACGTGATCTTACCGCAGCTAGGATGCCGCTCGTAGAAGCTGGGGCCCGCGCACCCGGGGCAGCGTGAGGGGCCCTCGGCGTGGTATCTCGGGCAGAGGCCGCAGTCGAGGCCGCAGCAGGCTATGGTGGGATGTAGCTTCTGAGGTCTGTTGCTTAAAGCGGGGTTGCCCATTGGTGTAAATATCTGCGAAGCCCATTAAATATTAAGCGTCATCCTGACGTGAGACAAGGGGTCACGTTCAAGATGTTTTTTCTAAACTCCGAACATGAGGGAGACAGGCAATTCACTGATCAACGGTCTGATCCCCTCGGATCCTTCAGTGTAATCAGAATACTCGTAATTATATGTTAAAATTTGAGTTTTGAACTTATTTCCGGTCCCTCACTCTCGTCACCACCCCCGTACTCAAGATCGTAGCCTAGACCCTCATTCTACCTAACATATGGTGACAGGGTCTTCGCAACGATCACCGTCCTCGTACTCGTCAAACTGGGGGTTGACTTCACGCTGGGTGTCGGGTAGGCTGGCGCCTTTCAGGATTCACTAAGGATTTGAATGCTACTGTGTCACGGGTGATATCTCATCATGTCCCGTATCTCTTTGAGCTCCTTCTCCAAAGCCTCTATCCTACTCTTCAGCACCTCGATCTCCTGATCCTTCTCCCTAAGCCTCTCCTCATAGGAGGCCTTCAGATCGCTATCGCTTGGCATACTGGTCAATACTTTGGCGATTACCTTAAAAAACCTAGGAAAGAGATACGTGAAAGAAATTAAGGGGTTAGGCGATCTTGCCTTTACCCTTGTCGGTGACGACGTACTTCCCCTTCTCGGGGGAGTCCACTAGACCATCCTTCTTCAGTCCTCGAAGCCGTGACATAACCGTTCTCCAAGGGATGTCCGCTGCCTCGCCGATGACCTTGCAGCCCGAGGGCTCCGCGATTTTGGTGAGGGCCTTCAAGATCGCTCTCTGCTCGTCCGTGAGTTCGCTCATCGATCCACCATGATGAGAAAAGCGGTAGACGATAAAAAAGGTTCCCGAGTGAAAAAAGGACTACGCTCGTAGCTCTACCGGGTTGATGCGACCTGCCTAGCCCATTCAGCGGCCCTTTCAAGCTCTCCCTCTTTCAGAGGTCCTTCCGTCCCCTCCACGAAGAATCCCTCAGGGGGTGTCGACAGCTCCCCGCCCTTCCCCGTGAGCCTGTTGGCAATAGGCTTGGCGGCGTAGCCGAAGAACTTCACCATAACGTTCAGGAAGGATGAATTAGCGTCAGCTAGGGAGACCCGAGTGTCGAACGCAGCTACTTTGGCTCCTTGTAATCCCCCTTTAGGGATCCGCTTCAGGAGCTTAGTGATCGCGCCTGTCGGTCGGAACGCCCGGGTGGGGGAGCCGACGATCAACAATTCCACTCCATCCATCTGCTCTAGCTTCACTTCGGTGACCTTGAGCACTTTGACAGCCCCATGGGGCTCGAGGGCTTTTCCCATCGCCTGGGCAATCATCTCAGTGTTTCCGAAGACCGAATCGTAGACCACTAAAGCCCTCATACCTGTGGATGAAGTAGGGGTTTCGCTATTCAGGGCCATTTGACACTACCTTCCATGATTCTACTGTAGACGCAAATTTAAACTTGGGGCCCACTGTCGCACGCGTGTGCGATCAAGCCTAGAGGAATTGGATTTCTCCACTTGGCCCGTTTCAAAGAACTCTTCCCTGTGCTTTGAATAGCATCGATAATGTTTTCATGTCACACTCCTATTTCAGGAGATTAAAGTGACCCAGAATCTCAGGGAATCCCTTGAAGTTATACTCGATTCGTTCTGGCTGGGAAGACTTTATATTTCTGGAGGCCTGTACGAGGGGAGTATAGAGCTGGTTGAGGTCGATGCCCCGGTGAACATCCCACCTCGCTGGCCCATGATCGCCATGAAATGGGGCGTTTTCTGTGTGATTCCCGTTGAAACAGGTAAGGTCAAGGCAGCGAGAGAGGCGCTGAGGGGGTTCACAGTTGAGGAGGTATTCACTGGGAGGGGGCTCAGAGCGTTACTTGAGGTGCATGGAGTGATGCAGGACAGGGGTGCGCACTGGCTTCATCTCCACTGTGACGAGGGTCGCTTCAAGCCACAGAGGGGAAATGGTGCGAGGCTGCTCACCGAGGAGGACAGGATGCTCTGTGATAGGTGGACGAAGGAGTATCCTAGGGCGATCGGGCCTTACTCCTACAGCTACGCCAACCCGGTGCCCTTCGGCGTGGTAGAGGATGGTGAACTGGCCTCGGTGGCCATTGTTCTGCGGTATGATCTGCCGCTGTGGGAGATAGGCGTGGAGACACGTCCCGACTGCCGAGGTAGAGGCTATGCAAAGTCTGTGGTGTCACTAGCTACCAGGTACATTCTGGAGAGCGGTAAAATCCCGTGGTACTACATTGATGCTGAGCCATTGAATGTCGCTTCAATCCATGTTGCGAGGGCACTGGGCTTTGTCGAGTACGCCGAGACGCTTAATATCAAATCTATTTGAGATGGAGAACCCAGTAACGTTGGGTATCAGGTATCTAGTAGACCCTTCCTGTCTATTCAGGCAGCTTGGTTCACATACCTGAATCAATTTGATATGTAATACTGGAAGAATTCCGTCTATTATAAAATTAACCTGAAGTTTAATGCACTCCTCATCTATTTTTATTGCGGATTGAATTCGTAAACGACGTATCTATTTTGGCTCTGTGGGTCGCTGAGTTTTCCCTTCACGGGGTCTTCGGTGATGAATTTTCCCGTCTCGGGGTCGTAGTATCTTGCTCCATAGTAGTAGAGCTCGGTGGGGTCCTCTTGTTTCCTGGTGTACTTGAACTCCTCGCTGTCAGACTCATCCTGATCGGGACCGAACGGCACGTAGTTGGTATCGTAGATGACTCCACCAGTGGCATTCGTTTTCAACCGAGTGGAGCCCAGGTGGTCCGGGTAGAAGTACTCCACGGTGCCGCTGCGGTTCTCGGCGACGTGCATCATTCCGGCGTATACGTGCTTCGTGGCTGACCCGTTGCACTCCTCGAAGACCACGTCCAGCCCCGAGTAGACGTGGACAGTGTACCTCTCCACCGTCTCCCAGAGCCCCACCCCCCTGCCATCCGCGTCGTACTAGTACCTCCCCTGCGCCACGCCATCCTTCAGCACGGCGATGAGCCTGTTCCCCACTGGGTTTTTACTAAAATAGCATGGTTTATGGAGCCGGGCGAGGGATTCGAACCCCCGTAGATCCGCACTGCAGGTGGATGCCTAAACTGCTCAAAGATCTAGCGAGTATTATACGAACTACTCAACGAATTCTAGTTGTTTTTATTTCTTCATTTTAAGCTGTGAATAAATATCACGGATAGTTACTATTATTGCCAACGGAGAAGCGTGTGACCACATGAATGGCCATGACGTGAGCTCTTTCGACGACGAGAAGATCATCAGCGAACTGAAGGGGAACACCCTCAGGGTCTACTGGGCTCTCATGAACGCAAAGGATGGCGTGCTCGGCGTGAGAGAACTGCAGAGAAGGCTGGGCTTCTCCAGCCCGGCTCTGGCGTCCTACCACTTGAACAAGCTAGCCGACATGAAGCTCGTCGTGAAGGAGAGAGGCGATTATAAGCTCGTGAGAGAGGTGAAGGTGGGCGTCCTCAAGCAGTTCATAAAGCTGGGCACGTTCCTGCTCCCCAGGTATGTCCTCTATGCTACGATGTTCACGACTCTCTTGTTCTACCTCCTCGTGAATCTGAGGGAGTCCACTTTCTATAGCGCCTTCGCCCTCGTCTTGGGGAGCCTCGGAACTGTGATCTTCTGGTACGAGACCGTCAGGGTCTGGAGGCAGAAGCCATAGCGTGCGGTGTACAAGAACTTGAACAGAGTGTTCGAAAGCATTTCATTATATTCCTCGGTTCCCATGTAGCCCCAGCAAAAATCGGAGGTTGAAATGAATGGAAAGTAAAAAATTGATCATCGCCTTTATCTGGACGTTCGTCCTAGCGGCGATCGTCATAGTGTCTCTGGAGGGAGGCGGCATGACGTTCGCTGGATACATGGTATTCTTCTTCATCGCCTTGGTGTCCACTGTCGCAGTGGAAACTATGTTACCCGAGAAGGAGAAACCTGGAAGCGAGCTGATGAAAGAGCTTCAAGACATAAGGTCAAGGCTGGATGATCTACCAAAGGGATCCGGTTGAATCACAAGACGATCATATGCAAACACATGGAGGCTGAATGAGCAATGGCTTACAACAGGAACAGGGCGCTCACATTCGGAGTCGCAGGTATCGTCATAGCCGCGCTCCTCATCCTAGTGTTCATACCGGCCAAGAAGGAGATCGGGATAAACCCCATCGTGGCTCTGCAGGAGATACCTGACTACGGGTTTCAAGTGGTGAAGATAAGTGAGGAGCAGTCCAGCGTGGTTCACCTCAACGTCACCCTGAACGACTTCGAAGTCAGGATGGCTGATGGGGAATGGACCGCGATTGAGGTCCCCGGAGTAGGGGTCTCCTTCGACCTCATCAGGTCTCAGGAAGTGTCATTCACCGCAGAGGTCGGAGGTCTGGGTGTAGGGAACTACGGCGCCATCAGGTTCCACGTGATCAGAGGTCTCGAGTTCACGAACGCCACGTTGGACGACGGTGAAGTCATAGGTGTCGACGTTCCTGATTTCAAGGTCGAGTTCACAACTTCATTCGAGAATGTTGAGGGCACAGGGAGCCTTTCAATCGCTGCTAGGAGGGGATCGGGGCTTCTATCCAACTACATGCTACCACAATATCACATGTCCCTTGCGGCGTTTAGACTCGAATTCACCATCTCTCCGACCTAACTCGGTCCAGAAATTAATCGTGTCTGAGACAACACTCACTTCGCAATTAATAAGTTGGAGCCGGGCGAGGGATTCGAACCCCCGTAGATCCGCTCTGCAGGCGGACGCCTAAACCGCTCAGCCAACCCGGCGCACATCGATCTAC
>DATLAV010000148.1:0-3293 GCA_035527235.1 Patescibacteria group bacterium
GGGTTGGGGGCACCTGAGGCGGCTGAGGGATCGGGTGAGGTACGGCGTGACGGAGAGGCTTCTGCCCCTGGTGAGGCTTAGGGGGATTGGGCGGGTGCGGGCGCGGGTGCTGTACAACGCGGGATTCCAGACGGCGGCGAGCCTGAAGAGGGCTCCTTTGAGGAGGCTGGTGGAGATCCCGTTGATCGGGCCCAAGCTGGCGAAGCAGATCAAGGAGCAGGTGGGGGGTGTGGTGGATGGGGAGGAGTGGAGGAGACTGGATGATGTGGTGGCGGAGCAGAGGGCGCTGACGGAGTTCGTGGAGGAGGAGTCGGAGGAGGTTGATGAGCGGGCGGAGGGGGAGGGCTCCGCGCGTCAGTAGGTAGTCATAAGGTCTCAGGGGGCTTTGCGTCTCCGTGTGAGGGGGGTTGGTGGGGGGGTTGTCGTTCACTGTTCCGTGGCGGTGTGCGTGTCGGTTTTTTATTATGGTTGGGTTTTTGATGGTGGGCTGCACGCCGTTGACTGTGGAGGGGGGCTGACATTCAGCCGTGGGATGGCTTTAATTCGGAGTGAGCGTATGTGTGATGGGGTTTTTCGTGGAGTTCGTTCCTTTCGACGCGGGGGTTTACATGGGGGCGTTCGTCAGTCTGAACGTGGAGTACATGACGTGGATCATGGGGCAGCTGGAGGAGAACTACGGTGTCGATTCTTTCTCCGTCCTCGGGCAGACCGTCCCGGAGTGGGTCGACGAGAACCTTGAGCCCTTTATAAGTTTGAGGCCTTCGGAGTGGGTCCTCTTCATCCTTGAGGTTGAGGGGGAGGCCGCCGGGATGGGGGCGGTGAAGAGGTTGAGGGAGGGAGTCGGGGAGGTGAAGAGAGTGTTCGTCCACCCCCGCTTCAGGGGGAGGGGGTACGGGAGGCGGATGCTCGACGAGGTGCTGGCGGCCGGCAGGGAGCTGGGCTGCTCATCGTTCCTGCTGGACACCCCAAGGTGGGCGGAGGCGGCTCAGCACATCTACAGGTCGTTGGGTTCGTGAAGAGGGGGGAGTACCCGGAGAGCGAGATCCCGCCCGAGCTTCGCCGGTACTGGACCTACATGGAGAAGACAGAGTAGTAGAATATCGTAGTCACGTTTTTCCAGACTCGATTATCCAATATTCACGTTGATTTCTAGCAGGATAAGGCGTGCGTATGGTCTTACAGGACTCCACGAAGGATCACACCTTCTAGAACCCTGAATCTAGGAGCTCTGGATGAATCTGACGTCGAAACGGCCTTTGACGAGATCCAAGATCCCGTACGAAATGCGGTCTGCCCCTTTAAACACAGCGGTCTTCTGATTCTGCTTGGGATAGGCCCTCAGACGCTGGATCGATCCCGGGTTCAGGATATACCGCCCCTCCGAGATCTCGATGCTCCCAGATCCGTCGAAGACCGTCTCGGTGATCTCGCCTTCGTACTCCCTGAAGGCGAGTGGGACGTGGCTGTGCCCAACGAGGAGGATGTCACCTGTGAAGGACGGGCTCTCGAAGTTTGCCCTCGCTATGTCCACGTTCAGGATCCGGGATTTCGTCAGGTCCCCCTTCGCCAGCGGGCTGTCGTGTATCATCCGTATGACCTTCCCGCAGAGTTCCATGGTGTGTGTGCCTGGGAGAGATGAAAGGAATCTGAGGTGCTCCGCGCCTAGGCTCCTTCTCAACCTGAAGGCGTCTTCATGGAACCTCCGCAGTATGTTCGGGTTACCCCTCCCCTCCTCACGGAGGGCCTGCTCCCGGATCCTGAACCACTCCAGCGCCTCGTCGTCGACTGCGGGTCTGTTATGGGAGCCGTACAAGCAGATGGCCTTCCGCTCCATCAACTTGTCGATGGTTCTTCCAGCGCCCTCAGGGTCACCAGCGCAGATGTCGCCGAGGCAGATGTTGACCAGATCGTCGTCATCTGGAAGCAGATCCAGATTCTCCGCCTTACCGTGTATATCGGAGTACAACAGGCATCTCATGGCTGTTCTTAGTGGATTGCATTTGTATTAAGGACTTGGCGGCTCAAAGATAGCGTGGTTCGCCGGACCTGTGTGTGCGGGGACGAGACCTTCCCCACTTCTCTATTCTGGTCCACTAGTCCCGTAGTGTCTAGGGTTCACCCTTGGATGGTCGTAGTCGCCGCAGATGCTCCAGCCCTGCCTCTCTATGACCTTGATGAACTCGGAGTTGGGCGAGTTATAGACCGAGTCAGCCTTGTAGTGGAGGCCGAAGTACCTCTGCACGGGGTTGATGTACCCCTGCTCCCTTGCGTGGGCGACGCTCCTCTCCGCGAACTCCTCCCCGTGGACCCGACGGCATGTCTCGTACAGTGTCCTCAGCCTCCTCTCCGTGAGCTCGACCCTAGGGGCTCCCGGCGGCTCATGCTTCTCCCGGTATGCGGCGTGCAGCTCATCGTCCGGGAGGTCCCTGTGCACCTCATCGTGAAGGAGGGTCTCCAGCCTGTGCTTCTTCCTCATAGGCACCTCGCCGGCGGGGTAACCGATGCTAATGAGCACCCCGGGGAAGACGCCGATGGGCAGCTCAAGGAACTCCGCGACCTCCCCAGCCTTCGAGAGGGCTGTTCCCACGTAGCAGGAGCCGAGCCCTAGGGAGTCAGCGGCGACGCAGATGGCCTGTCCAACGATCCCCGTCAGCTGCATCCCCATCAGGAAGGACCTTATCTGGGCCAGGCCCGTGAAGGGGGCGACATCGAGCTCGGCCCACCGCATGCTTCGGCGTTGGTCGAGGCAGATGACTAGGTTGAGAGGGGCCTCCCCGATGAACCTCTGATTTCCGCAGATCTTCATCAGCCTCCCCTTCCGCTCGGGATCCTCGATCTTCACTATGTTGAAGGCTTGGAGGTTCCCCCCGCTGGGGGCGTTCATGGCCGCGCCTAGGAGCAGTTCGAGCACGTCCCTCGGGATCTTCTCGTCCTTGAAGCGGCGGATGCTCCTCCTCTGATGGAGGAGTCTGAGGGTCTCGTTCGGGTACGTTCCCTCTTCCTGGACCGCGACGCCATGGTGGGTGGGCATGGGTGGATCTGACATGTTTACAAACCTACGGGTATGTGGCTCAACGCCGTTCTTATCTCTTCGGGGAAGGAACAAAGAGCTGAAGAAGAGGGAATAGCAGCCAGAACTCGATATCCAGCTCCCGTTCCACCCTACAGGATTTACATGAATATGATTATTAATCCCATCAACCTAACTCGTTTCAGGTGAAAAAATGGGGGCATTCTCACAGAAAGAGCTCGATTATCTCAGGGAACAGTGGGTAGGCAGGCTGGCCACGGTC
>DATLAV010000149.1:0-8096 GCA_035527235.1 Patescibacteria group bacterium
CTGCAGCCGCCTCGCCTCCGAGCCGCCCCGGACCTTCCGGGAGGCCTGCCAGTGGCTCACATTCTTCCAGGCGGCGGCGAAGATGTACAACGGCAGCGGCGAGTGGGGGCAGCTGGACGAGCTTCTGAGGCCGTTTTACGAGAAGGACATCGAAACAGGGAAGCTCACCGACGACGAGGCAATCTTCCACATCGCCTGCCTACTCCTCAGCGAAACCGCCTACATCCAGCTCGGGGGGCCCGACCCCGAGGGCCGCGACCTCGCCAGCCCGGTCTCGTTCCTGGTCTTGGAAGCGGTCCACAGGCTGAAGACCCCCGCCAACATCGGCGTCCGGGTCGGGAGGAGCCTTGACCCTGAGCTCTTCCGGAGGGGAGTCGAGATCCTCCTGGAGGACAGGATGGGGTTCCCCAAGTTTATCGGCGACGACGCCGTCACCCTGGGCTTCACAAGGAACGGTTACCCCGTCGAGGACGCCAGGGCCCGTATCTACGCGGGGTGCCACTGGCTGGCTATCCCGGGCCGTGAGTACAATATGATGGACCTGATCAAGATCGACCTCGCCAAGGTGTTCGACGTCGCCTTCAGGGGGATGATGGCGGACCCTGATGCGACCCCCAGCGTCGCCGAGCTTTGGAGCAGATTTGAGGGGCACCTGCGTCGGGCAGTCGAGGTGGTCGCTGAGGGTATCGACCTTCACTTGGAGCATATGCACGAGGTCTTCCCAGAGATCTTCCTCGACCTCTTCTGCTACGGCCCCCTGGAAAAGGGGATGGACGTGAGCCAGGTGGGAGCGGTCGACTACACCGACATCGGCGTCGACGGGGCCACCCTGGCCACCGCCGCTGACTCCTTCGCCGCCCTGGAGCAGAGGATCGAGGTGGAGGGTAGACTGACCTGGCGGGAGGCGATAGAATTTATCGATGGGGACTGGGCGGGGCCTGAAGGCGAGCACGCGAGGCTTATGATGAGGAACATCTCCCGCTTCGGGAGCGGGGGCTCCCCCGCCGACGGGTGGGCTGAACGGATATCCGGCGTCCTCACGAGACTCGTCACCGAGGCGCCTACGCCGGGAGGCGTCCGGATGGTGCCGGGCCTCTTCTCATGGGCGAAGGTGGTGACCTACGGCAGGAGGCTGGGAGCGACCCCCGACGGTAGGCGGGCGGGTGCACCCCTCTCTCATGGCCCCAACCCCTCCCCGGGCTTCAACCGGGGGAAGGGAGGGACGCCGACCCAGATGGTGTCGGCGGTTGCGGCGGTCCAGCCGGGATATGGGAACACCGCCCCCCTCCAGCTCGACCTGAACCCGTCGACGGGGGTGGACGGAGAACTCGTCGACAATGTCTTGGCGCTGATCTGGAGCCACTTCGAGTTGGGAGGGACCCTAGTGAACATCAACGTGCTGGACAGGGAGACACTCCTCGACGCCCAGAGAGACCCCTCCAAGTACCCTGACCTCATAGTGAGGGTGACGGGGTTCAGCGCCTACTTCGCCAGCCTCTCCGAGGAGATACGCCAGTATGTGGTGGACCGGCTAGTCGAGGGGGGCGGCTGATGATTTCAACGGGATTGATCTTCGACGTCAAGCACTACGCCATCCACGACGGCCCCGGCATCAGGACCACCGTCTTCCTCAAGGGGTGCCCCCTGAGGTGCCTCTGGTGCCACAACCCGGAGTCCATCTCCAATCAGCCCCAGCTCATCTTCACCCCTCAGAGGTGCATTAGCTGCGGCCACTGCATAGAGGCCTGCCCTGAGGGCGCCCACATGCTGGTCGAGGAGCGTCACGTCGTGGACAGGAGGAGGTGCCGCTCCTGCGGGGCGTGCGCAGAGGGCTGCTACTCCGGCGCCCTAGAGATGGCTGGGCAGAGGGCCACCGTCGGCGAGGTGATAGAGGAGGTGCTCAAGGACCGCATCTTCTACGACAACTCCGGCGGCGGCGTCACCCTCTCCGGGGGGGAGCCCCTCGCTCAGCCGGAGTTCACCCGGGCCCTGCTCGAGGCGGCGAGGAAAGAGGGGGTCCACACGGCCCTGGATACGTCGGGCTACGCGCCCTGGCGGGTGCTGGAGGAGGCCCTCGAGTTCACGGATCTCGTGCTCTACGACCTGAAGCAGATGGACTCCGGGGTGCACAGGGCCCTCACGGGGGTGCCCAACGAGCTCATCATCGATAACCTCCGCCGGCTCGACGGGCTCGGGCTCCCCATCTGGATCCGGATACCGCTTATCCCGGGGCGAAACGACGGGGACGCCAACTTCCACGCCATAGGGGAGCTTCTGTCGGGGCTGGCGAACGTCGAGCGTGTCGAGATCCTCGGCTACCACCGCCTTGCGGAGTCGAAGTACGAGAGGGCGGGCATGGAGTACACGCTGAAGGGGCTGGAGTCGCCCACTGAGGAGGAGATCGAGTCGAGGAGGCGGATCCTGCTCTGTCACGGCCTTTCGGGGCGGGTCGTGAGGTGAAGGGGGATCATCTGAACCCGTAGAGTGGCTTTGAGGTTAAGAAGAGGATGAACGGCGGGGGTCAGTGGGACTGCACGGGCAAAGCTGATATCGCAGTGGGGGTACGAGATGTCGGTGTGCAATTTTGATTGATTGGAAAGGCGCATACACGATCCTTCTGACCGCCTACAAAGAGGACGGCGGCATCGACGGCGACGCAATGAGGAGCTCCGTCGACTTCGTCATCGAGAGCGGCGTGCACGGCGTGGTCGCCCTGGGGAGCTACGGTGAAAACCCGTACCTAAGGCAGGATGAGAAGAAAGAGGTCTTCGACACCGTCATCGACCAGGTGAACGGTCGGGTTCCCGTCATCGCGGGGACGGGGGAGGTGAGCACCCCCATGACGAAGGACCTCACCGGGTACGCCCTGGACGCCGGCGCGGACGCCACGATGATCGCACTGCCGGTCTACTGGGGGCTCCAGGAGGAGGACGTCATCGGCCACTACCTGTCGGTGGCGTCGGCGGTGGACATCCCCATCTTCCTGTACAACATCCCGTCGTGCACCCACCTTGAGCTTAAACCCGAGATCGTGGCGAGGCTCTCGGAGCACGAGAACATCGTCGGGATCAAGGAGTCGATAAACGACCTGGAGCAGATCGGGGCAGTGGTGAAGACGACGACGCAGCCGTTCTACACCTTCGTAGGGATGAGCAGGCTCATGCTCGACGTGCTCAAGCTAGGGGGGAGGGGATGCTTCGACCCGGTCTCCAACACGCTGCCCGAGGTGATCGTCGGCATCTACGAGGCGTTCAAGGCCGGGGACATGAAGAAGGCGGACGAGCTGCAGGAGGTTCTCACGGAGCACTCTGCGATAACCCGCCCGGGGAGGCCCGCCAACGTCGCAGCGAGGAAGGAGCTGATGAGGCTGATGGGGATACCCATCTCGTCGAAGGTGAGGGAGCCCCTGCCGCAACTCACCGACGAGCAGAAGAGGCTGATACGGGAGAACGCTGAGAAGGCCGGGCTCATCGACGCCGCCCTCTAGGCGGCACAAACCCCTTTTTTACTGGTCAGGAGATATATTCTTTTATTTGGGAGGATTTTAGGTGGGGGGTCTTCATCTCCTGGAGTGTTTTTATCCACCCTGAACCTATCTTAAATGGCGACGAATGTAGCACAATATTACAAAATGGGATTATTTTGGGTTAAGCGAAGAATTTTAGTTTATTAGCAAAATGCGTTCACGTAGAGTGCTGAACAGGGGAGGCTCTAATATTAGTGATCCGTCCACCTCCAATTCTTTTAATTCGGAGTACTTTCTCCAACTATTTTTCCAATACTCTAAGGTAGAGAGTAGGACAGTCTGGGGGTATCCTCTACACCACCTTCTAATTGTGTTACAATCTCTTCTACAATCAGCCCCTCAGACTTCAACATGTTCAATACCTCCACGTATCGATTCACATGACTTACACCAGATTTGACGTAATTGGATTGCACATCGGTAGGCACTCCCAATGCCTTAGCCCATCCATTAGGATTCAGTGCACGAGCTAATTGCACTATGTCTAAACGCCCCTTGCTCTGTAATAACGAGATCATCTGTCTACCTAGCTCGTTCCTGTCAAGCTGAAGAAAGGGAGCCTTCTTCTCCACATTGAGGGGAGATATTTCAACCCTACCCCTCATAAGCTTAATGAGAGAGTTCTTAGGAGGCTCAAAAAATCTCTCCAGCTCACCCCTTATGTGTTCGAGACCGCTGAAACTACTACAGAACATTGATTCATTATCTCCTATTGCCACGACACACGGTTGATGCCAGTTGGCTATCCAAACAGTGTCTGATTCGCCTTCCTTTATACACCCAAACAGGAAAGAACCAGTACATTGAGAAGAGACCACTCTCAGGGCATTCTCCATAGAGAGACTGTCCAACAGATAATCACTGAGCATGTGTACGGCTACTTCGCTGTCGGTAATTGCATCGACTTCTAATGAATGGGATCTGAAGTCGTGAGTGCCCTTGAGTCTATTCCAGTGTTCTTTGTAGTTGTTAATTCCTCCGTTATGCATTAACGCAAGGGTGCCATCGTCATTTAAGAATGGATGAGCCATCTCCTTCGTGTTATACCTTGGATCGTCTCTGGCAGTAAAGTTGTATCTACTGTGAGCTATTCCAGCTGTGCCTTCGAGAGAACTGATTTGAGTGGTCTTCATGACCCTCTTAACATGACCATAATCCTTCTCGATGTGAAGACCGGATTCGTTTACCACTCCCAAACCTGTGGCCTGTGCACCGAATATTGATTCCTGTAATTCAAGGGATTTCAGCAGTAAAGGAGCAATAGGACGGTCTCCAACATATGCAGCTAGTTGACACATAGTTTTCATAGAAGTGGTATGCTACAATATTATAACCATTAGTAATAGAAACCCACTTCTTATCCAATCCTCAACCCAAAAAACTCACGCGCGCGGTGGGAGTCTACCTCAGCCTTCTGCCACTCACCCTTCTGAAGATCTTGATCAAGTTCCCGCTCCTCAGCAGCCTGTGGAAGAGCTCCCCCCGCTCCGTCATCGCGTAGAAGTAGTTCCTGCCATCCCGCCGCTCCTGGAGGACCCTCTCGGGGAGGAGGAAGTCCTCGATCCAAACCTTAAACTGGGCTTCGTTTCCGAGGACCTTTATCAGGTCCCACTTGGTGGCCTCTCCTCTCTCCTCGACGGCGTCCAGAAGCTCCAGGGCTATAGTGTCGGGAGTCCTACGGTGGGCCACCTTCTCCGCCCCTAGCCCTTCAGATCCCTCTCCAGCTCGCTGAGCCTCGAGTACTTGAACCTGAGCAGCAGGTATCTGTGGATGTTAAAGAAGCCCACGACTAAGGTCGATCCCGTTGTTAGCGCCAGGATCACCCAGAGGAGGGGGTCCTGTATGGATGCGTATCTAAGGGTGAAGAAGAGCACCATCAGCCCCAGTGCTATGACGACGACCCCCGCGGCGCCGACGTACCTGATGCTCTCCTGCAGGTCCCTGTTGAGCTCCCTGACGTCCACTACGAGCTCCCTCAGTATGCTGTCCCACTTGACGAGTCTCTCGTCGATGTTCGACTCCATCTCGATCTTTCATTCAGGAGAGAGACGACGCTAAAACACTTGTTCTGAAAGTAGAGGCCCCGCTAATTCCAGATCCATGGTGCGGAGGGTGGGATTCGGCCCTTTAAATAATCACAGACATGCTATTGTAACTCGATAATTAATCATGCTAGAGTTCACCGTAGGAGACTGGAAAGACACTGATCTGGATGAAGTTGCGTCATTAACCTTCAACGCGTTCCAGGACTCCCCCCTCTTCAGCCCGGAGAGAACCCTGGATGACGTTGAGGAGTGGCTGAACTGGAACTACGAGCGTTTCCCACCCGCCGCTGTGTTCCAGGCGCATATTGGTGAAGAGCTGGTGGGCTGGCTCACGGTCACCGTCGACGTGAAGCCCGGGATCTCCGAGACGTGGCGCTGGATGCCGTACATCTCCCCCGAGGTGGGGGAGCAGGAAGACGGGATCGCCGCGGGGCTCATCAGGGGGTGCGTCGAGTACGTCAGGGAGCGGGGACAGACGCGGCTTGAGGTCTGCTTTGACAGGATCAGCGGAGCGACCATGCCCTACTATGAGCGATACAGGGGGTGGTTCGAGGCAGAGGGGGTGAGCAGGGTGGACGACAGCGCATACATGCGTAGGAGCCTGGACCTCGGAGAGTTCACCGAGTACGACATCGTTCTGCCACCGGGCTACAGATACATGCCGCTGGTTGACGCCGATGAAGAATCGCTTTATGTCTGTTACAGCCGTGCCTTCTTGGAGAGTGATATTAGATCATACCACGCCATGACCGAGAAGCAGCGGCGCGCCGAATTCGAGCACTACTTCAGAGGAAAAAACGTGAACGAGAAGGCGTCGCTGGTCGTGGTGAGGCGTGATGAGATCGTCGGTTTCTCCTTGGTGCACTCCAGGCCGGGGGAGGCCCACCTGGCTGACATCGGGGTCGTCCCGGCCCACAGGGGGAAGGGCATCGGCAGGAGAATGGTGAAATGCAGCCTGATGAAGGCCGCCCGGGACCACGATGCGGTGACCCTGGCGGTCGACGTCGACAATGCATCAGCCTACGAGCTGTACTGCGATTTAGGGTTCCAAGTCGAATACCGAATCATCACCCACGCTTGGAGACAAGGGTAGACTGGTGCGGAGGGCGGGATTCGAACCCGCGCACAATAGGGTTTTTTGACTCATCTCTGCGCGTGGGTAGTGCGTACAAGGAGTAAAATATGTTCTTATAGGGAGAAATGTGGGTGCATGCATGTGAGGAGATCGATGATGAAAAAACAGGCCCTCGAAGTCAAGGTGGCGCTTCAGATCCTGAAACCCGTGAACACGGTATTCGAGGCCATCATCGACCCCGCGGAGATGTCAAACTATTTCATCTCAAAAAGCAGCGGGAGAATGATTGAGGGCAAGGAGCTGAGATGGAGCTTCCCGGAGTTCGAGGAGGAGTTTCCCATCCGCGTGGGAAAGATCGAGCAGGACGAGTACATCTCCTACTACTGGGATACGGACGGAAAAGAGCTACTCGTGGAGATGTTATTTACTCCCGTAGACGGTAAAGCGACCATTGTGACGATCACTGAGAGGGGTATGGACAACGATGAAGCGGGCATCCAATGGCTGATGAGAAACACGGGGGGTGGGCCAACTTCCTCGCCTGTCTGAAAGCCTACCTCGAATATGGAATAAATCTGAGAAAAGGCGCGTTCGATTTCCTAAAATGACTTAGCCACGGATGGAAAAAAGGGGCTTGTAGAAGCAAAGAGGGTGAGATTCGAACCCACGTATCCCTTCGGGATAACGGCTTTAGCATCTTTACCTGGCCTAGCAAAGAATTTCGTTTGATTATTTGAAAGAAAAAACATTTTTTAAAAAAAATCGAATTTTTCAGATAGGTTGGGTTAGTGATCTGACTATTCTAAGCTCTGTGAATCTCTTAGAAGTCCAAAATCTTGAGTTTATCCTCATCAATGAGACGTTAGGTTTATATAACACGATGTGTGTTTTACAATACATGATGTTAGGTAAACATCATATGGTGTGTGTTGGAGCTAACAAATGGTGGATTGGAGATGAGTGAAAACTTCAACCGGAAATTGATCATAGTCACCGCTGCAGCAGTAGTGTTGACGTACGTCGCTGTCGGCCTGTATCAGGGTTTCAGCATTGGTGCTTCTTCGATAGTTCTTCCTGTGATCGTGGGGAACCTGTTCGTCGTAGGCGGGATGCTATATTGGGTAATTACAGAGAGGAGAGCAGGAATCCCCGTCGTCGACGAGAGGAGCCAGCTGATCGACGGGAAGGCCGCGAAACTAACCTTAATCGTGGGTATATACTTCATGATGGCGCTCGCGTTCTACGACATAGCGGCCCAGTTCATCCCTCTGCCCACCAAGAATGCGGCCATATACTTGTCGGCGTCAGCGATGTTCCTGATATTCTGCTTCCTGTTTACCCGGTGGTACTACGGGAGAAGGCGCACAGGTGATATCGGTGAGGACTAGGATGAAGGAGCTGCGTGCGAGGGATGGGTTGAGGCAGGAGGATCTGGCGAAGAAGGTGGGCT
>DATLAV010000150.1:0-2376 GCA_035527235.1 Patescibacteria group bacterium
GTCCGGGAACTTGAGGAGGCTCCAGTCGGCGTGGGTGTGGGCGTCTATGAAGCCGGGGACCGCCGTGAGGTCCTTCGCCTCGATGACCCTCTTGGCGTCTCCCTTGACGTCGCCTATTGAGGCGACCTTGTCTCCGGTGACGCCGATGGTCCCCTTGTACGCCTTCTTGCCCGTTCCTTCAACGATTGTCGCGTCCTTGATCAGAATGTCGTATTCGACCATTAGAATCTCCATTTGAGATATGGTTTACATAATTATAACATTGATGAGTCCTGTGAACTTTCATGGGAGTCTGCTACAACCATTTACCAAGGTTTTAATACGGAAACCTCTCAGCAGAGCACATATGGACGCTAACGTCATATTTTCTGGCTGTGGCACCGTCTGCAACGACTGCGAGTACTTCAAGGGTGAGAAGGAGCCAAAGTGCCCGGGCTGCGAGTCCTTGAAGGGGAAGCCCTTCTGGGGGTCCTGCCCAACCTATGCCTGTGTCCAGGATCATGGGGTCGAGCACTGCGGCGTATGCGATGAGTTCCCATGCGATAAGTTCATCGAGACTTTCGACCCGAGCCATGGACAGGTAAGCTCGGTCATAAGGGCGGGGCTGCTGGCCTACAGGGCGAGGCATGGCGACGAGAAGGCCGTTGAGCTCTCCAGGAAGCTGGAGCACTGAATCCCAATTTTTTCCCTTTTAAAATTGTTCCCTCATCTCTTTCCGCGCGCGCAAATGTAACTCTGTTTTCATACATAAATGGGAGAATGTTATCGTCTATATCTGTCGTTCTTCCAGGGATCCGCCGTGTTGCTGTAGTATCCAGATTCCCAGTAGCCGAGCTTGTCCTCGGTCATGAAGGTGATCTTCTTCAGCCACATGGGGCTCTTGTAAGCGTATAGTTTGGGGACGATCAGCCTCACGGGGCCTCCTAGTGGTTGGGGGAGGTCCTCTCCGTTGAGCCTATGTGTGATGATGACGTCGTCGTCCATGAGCTTCTCCAGGGGTAGTGAGGTCGTGTACGTGTCATAGCACACGAACCAGGCGTACCTGGCCGATGGCTTGGGTTTGACGATGGATGCGAGGACCTTGAAGAGCACCCCCTTCCACCTCTGGTCGAGGACGCTCCAGCCCTCGACGCAGTGGAAGTCGCTTATAGACTCCTCTTGGGGTAGAGCCATGAACCCCTCCCAGTCCAGGGTCAAGGGGTTCTCCACCGCCCCGTCCAATGTGAGGCTCCACTCCTCCTTGCTCACCCGAGGAAGCCTTATGACTATCCCCCCGTGCTGCGTCCCCCAGCCCAGGATGGAGTCGATGACCCTCTGGTTAGGGGGAAGCCTCCCCTCTTTCACGGCGGCCAAGCCTATCATTTCTTCCCTCGTTCGGCACGAGATAAACTCTGTGAAACGAGATGCGATGCAAAGGGCGTAGGAATGAGGTTGCGTGTTACCTCCATGATAAGATGGAAATAACGCCGGGGCATAGATTGGATCGTGAGCTTGGAGGAGTACTGGGCGAAGAGGGATTTCACGAGGACCCCTGAGCCCCGCGGCGGTGTGGTGTCAACCGTCGGAGACATGTTTGTGGTCCAGGAGCACCACGCCAGCAGGCTCCACTGGGACCTGAGGCTAGAGAGGGACGGGGTTCTCAAGAGCTGGGCTGTCCCCAAGGGGCCCCCTGAGGAGAGTGGGATAAGGAGGCTGGCCGTCCAGACGGAAGATCACCCTGTCGAGTACGCCGACTTCAAGGGCAGCATACCGGAGGGGGAGTACGGTGGAGGCGCGATCTCGCTCTGGGATAGAGGAACCTACGAAACCGAGAAATGGCGGGATGGCGAGATTATTGTCCGTCTCAAGGGTTCGAAGCTGGTTGGTCGATACTGCATGATAGGCCTCAAGGGTCAGGCAGGTGACTGGCTGCTATTCAGGTGTGGTAAGGATGGATGAGGGCAAGAGGATCATCTCACTTCTAGAAGAGGAGTACCCGGGGGTCCGGGGCACTTCGCTGAACTACAGCAGCCCCATTGAGATACTGGTTGCTACAATTCTCTCCGCCCAGTCCACGGATATGCAGATTAACAAGATCACGGCGGAGCTCTTCAAGAAGTACAGGACCGCTGCAGACTACGCCTACGTAGGTCGCGAGGAGCTGGAGGAGGACATTAGGAGTTCCGGTTTCTTCCGCAGGAAGGCCGCGTTCATCCAAGAGGTGACGCGGGTGATAGCCGAGGAGCACGGCGGGGAGGTCCCGGCGTCCATGGAGGAGCTCACGGCGTTGAAGGGCGTGGCCCGGAAGACGGCGAACATCGTCCTTGGGAGCGCCTTCAGAATCGTTGAGGGCATCGCCGTGGACACCCACGTCTGGCGCCTCGCCCACCGCCTCGG
>DATLAV010000151.1:0-2970 GCA_035527235.1 Patescibacteria group bacterium
TTCTTGCGATGGGCCTGCTCGCCGGATGAACCTGATCAGCGGCGTACACTGCTAGAGTAAGGGCCCAGAACCGGTCGTCGTTCGTGCCCTGAGGGTGGTTGAACAGCAGCTTCCCCGACTTTGAGAGCTCGTACCGCTCCAAGTTCAGCTCGTGGAACAGGTCAGGGTCGAAGGGTATGTGCAGCAGAGGTCGGAGGCCCACCCGGTTTCCCTCCTCGTTGAGGCATCCCTCGGGGCACACCGTTATCCAGGTCTCCTCCTCGCCGTCGACATAACCACTCCAACCGCACGAGGAGCAGACGGCGTTCCTCATCTTCTCCTTGAGGCAGGTAGCCATGGCTTCCTTGGATTGGTCGGTGAAGTTGATGCCGGTGACATGGCGGAGGCCTCCCCGCTCCATGTCCTCGACGATGTAGTCGCCTACTCCTGTCTTGTCGGCGTACACGGCGTTGATGGTTCGCCATTGGTCCTGGAGACGCTTCATGTAGCCGATCACTGCGCCGTAGCTGGTCTCCAGGGGAAACCTGTGGCAGTGGCGCAGGAATAGGTGACCGTGGAGCTTCTCGACGACGGCGATGACGGAGTAGTCGATGTGCTTCCCGAAGTCGGCTCCTAGATAGAAGTCTCCTTGGGGTCCCACGTCGTAGCTTAGGTAGTCGAGGGCGGAGTCCTGGGCGAGGGTGATGAGGCTTGTGGGCAGCCAGACGTTGAGGTCCTCGGTCCACTCGCAGAGCATCTCACGCTTCCACCGGGCAGGGTCGCCGGCCAGCTGCTTCTCGATCATCTCCACCACCTCGGGGCTCAGGGGTCCATGGGGAGGCATCGCCTCCGTATAGATCACCCTATGGCGGCTGAACTGCTCATACGCCGGGTCGTGAAACATCTTGTAGAACACGCTGTCGGTGTTCCAGGGCGTCGACTCGGCGTAGAGGTAGCCGTTGGTCGTGTTCAGGGTGAATAGGACGGCGGTGTAGAGGTCGGCGTCCTCTCGGATGAAGTTGCACTCCATTAGGTATATCGCCTTAGCCGTGTGGCCCCTGATGGTCTCAGGGATGGGGGACTCAGCGAGTATCTGGCTGCCGTTCCTGAACCTGATTACCGTTCTCAGCACGTTCCTCTTGCCCACGGCGTAGTCGAAGAACGTGGGATCCCCAGCCTGCAGCCTCTTCAGATGCTCCCCCAGGGCCTTGAACGCGATGTTCTTCACCTGGTCAAACTTTGGCGCCGTCACCAGAATCAGGCTGCCCGGATACCTGAAGGCCATATACAGCAGCTTCGCCATGCCGTTGAATGTCTTCCCAGTCTGCCTGGCCTGGACGTTCGCGACGAAGTGGGATGGATCTCGAAGGAAGGGCCACATGTACTCGAAGGGCTCGTACCCCAGCCAGTCCCGGCAGAACTGTACTGGGTCACTGGGGAGGGTCTTCCGGGAGCTCGTAACCGAGTTCCTCGTCGCCTCTTCCTTCCTGTGCCTCCCGACTTCTCTCCTTAATCGTCTCAAGCTCACTTTCAAGCAGCTCCACGTCAACGTCCCTAACGATGGTGTAGCAGAGGCGGACCGCCTTGATCAGGGTATCCATGGCCTGCAGCTGGATTTCCTCGAATCCCTCGGGGTCTGCGATGATCCCGTCGAGCTCCTGGATCAGCAGCTCCAAGCGGTTCAGGTACTGAGCCCTCTTGGCCTGAGGGTCAATGCGGACACGGCGCGCCGTAAGGTTGACGACAACCCTCTCGGCAGCGTGGACCTCCCCGCGAACCGTCCCCGACGGCTGAGCTCCCTGGCCACCATGGACATCAACGTCAGATCCCCGGTGAGGGCGTTGAGGTTCCTCCTCACCCCTACGAACAGCATCCTGGTGGTGTCGTCCTCCTCTCCGTTCTCCAGCCATCTCCTCAGGCGCCTCCTCTCACTCTCGGTGAAGATATAGCTCCGCAAACCATCCACCAAATCCAATGTGCTACAGGATTCCTTGTAAGTGGTAGCCGCTTACAAGGGTTCCAGGGGCTCACGTCTCGACCTCCCTGCCTCTATTCTTCACCCGCCGGACTAGAGGGTTCACGTCGCCCTCATGGTCGCCGCACAGGACCTCCGCTAGGATGAGGGCTTGATCGCTGAGGTCGAGGAACAGGTTCAGGCCGACGATCTTGGACTGCTCGTTCTCCGACTTCATAAGCCCCTGGGCGACGTCGATCGCCTCCCAGGTGTCCCTGAGGAGCTCCCGATAGGTGGATCCGGGCTGCCTGTCCTCAGCCATCCTAGTCCTCCTCTTCCAGCCAGTCCCTTGACCAGTAAAGGTAGGCCTTGGACTGGTTGAGCACGCTCAGGATGGCGAGGCTCCTGCCTAGGCGCTCCCGGGGAACCTCGTGCATCCACTCACGGAACTCATCCTTCCTCACGTAGGCCCGCCCGCTGCTACTCAGCCTCTTGTAGTACTGGGTGGAGACGCCGAGCAGGATCTCCCTCAGCCGCTCCATCTCCTCGTCGGAGAGATCCTTGAGGCGACGCCGGTTGTAGGACTCTGAGGACATCAGCGGCGGGTTGAACCCCAGCTCCTGGAGCCCATTGACGGCCTTCACGACGGAGGGGTGGGGCTCCCTCCTGAGCACCAGCTTCATGCCCGCCCTCTCGGCGAAGGGGTTGTACTGGGCCATCACCGCCATGAGCTCCACGTGGCGCCGCCCGCAGAGGGGTAGCGTCTCCTTCACCAACCTGACTCCGAGGCCGATGGTCCTGTACTTGGGGTGGACGACGACCCGGGATATGATGGTCCAATCCCTGTTGAGCTCGGAGAGCCTGGGCCTGTAGCCGACGGCCTTCTTCCTGCCGGCGGAGTTCACGGGCGGGTAGCAGTAGGCGATCACCCCGATGAGCTCCCCACCCCTCTCCATGGCGAAGAACCTGTGAGGGACTGGGACCCGGCTATCCCTGTAGTGGAAGTGGGAGAGGCGCTCATAATCCTCCCTGGAGCC
>DATLAV010000152.1:0-9146 GCA_035527235.1 Patescibacteria group bacterium
CCTGTATGTACTGCATCATGCCCTTTCGGAACTCGGCTGTCGAGGTGTAGTAGATCTTGATGGCGAGTTCGGCTTCCTCGGGGTCCTGCGCCCAGTATATTCTAGCCTCCTTGCCTGCCTTCACGACGCCATAAAATCTATCGATCACTTTCTTGCGGATGAGTTTATCGAGGGCTTGAAGCGTAAGGTGGTCGAAGACCTCCTCTATGACCTTGTAGTCCTCTTGCCGCTTCTGCAGCATGAGTCTGTCCTCCTCGTAGCGCCTCTCGACGTCCTCGGCCTCTCTCTCGATGCGCTCTCGGTCGGACAAGTGTCATTCAGTCCGTCTAGTCTATCTTGAGTACGCCCTCGCGTCTAAGCTGGTCTACTTGGCTCTGGGTGTATCGCCAGAATATCTCGCCTCGTTCGTCGCCTTGGAAATCCCAGGGTGATACTAGAACGATATCTCCTTCTCTTATCCAGGTCCGGCGTTTCATCTTTCCACGGATTCTGGCAACTCTTGTGTGGCCATCTTGGCACTTCACTAGGACCCTGTCGAAACCCAGCATTTTCTGGACTAAGCCTAGGACGTCGTTCTCCGAGGGGTAGACCATGCGCCTCAGGTTCTTCTCGCTCAGGACCTTCTTCTTTCCCATCCGTTAGCCTCTTCCGGCATAAAGAGTATGCGGAGCCTTAAAAATCATTACTATATTAAAATGGCGTTATATTGGGGCTTTCTGATGAATAATGATGGAAAGGGGGGGTTTTCCCGTTTCCTGTTTATAAAAATGGCTATTTCGTGGTATCATTTAACGAAGTGAATAGCGAATTTAGAATATAACCGGGATCCTGTACTTGAGCGTGATGCCTTCGAGAGAGACGTTCGATGTATAGGCGTATACCTCGACGCCTTTCTCGGCAGCCTCGCTGAGGTTGTGGGCGAACTCCGGGTCGGTCTCGCCGTTGGGGCGGAGCTCCTCTGCGTCCGTCCTCTGGATCACGAATATGAGCGCGCCCCTCCCGTCATTCAGTGCGCGTGTGAGCGTTTTCAGGTGACGGCTTCCTCGTTTCGTAGGTGCATCGGGGAATAGTGCTGCCCCCTCTCTCACGAGTGTGCATGACTTGACCTCCAAGTAGAGTGAGGTTGACTCGCTCTTCAGGTAGAAATCTAATCTTGAGTCCAGGTGGGTGTACTCCCTTTTCTCCACAGTGAACTCTTTCAGTTCCTCTATGGTTTTTGATTCGATGGCCTCCTCCACGAGGGTGTTCGGTACGCGTGAGTCGATGGAGACGAGGTTTCCGTTTAGATCTACTAGTGTCAGGTCGTAGTCCGTTCTTCGGTGGGGTCCTGCATTTTCTGAGAGGAATACCGTGGCTCCTGTGAATAGGAGCTCTCCCATCCTTCCCGGGTTGGGGATGAAGCACTCCTTCCTGCTTCCTCGTAGTTCCACGATTCCGCGGAACCTGTTAGGCCTTTCTCTGAACTCCGCTCTTATCAGGGGCTGTGCGAAGCGCATCGTTGGTTACCCCCTTGTAGGAGGCTGATAATCTCTTCCAGTATGTGGGGGTTCGTGGCGGCAATCAGCCTCAGTTTTTCGTCCCTGATTAGGGGGAAATCCTTGCCCAGCTCTCCATTGATGGTGTAGGTTCCTCCCGCTTCTCTGAGAATGAGCAGCCCTGCGGCGATGTCTGTGGTCCTGAGGGAGCCCCTGACGTCGACGTGGGCGTCCATGACCCCTGAGGCGACGAGGCTAGTTGCGAGGGCCGAGCATCCCAGTTGGCGGAGGCTTCTCGCCTTGTAGATTACCTGTTCGACCGGCTTCACGGGGCTTCCCTTGCTTATGTCAATTGAGACGACCGCCTCCTTGAGGTTCCGGGTACCCGTTGTGTGCAGTCTCTTGCCCCCTCGCCAGGCTCCTCTGTCTCTCTCGGCGCGATATGTCTCCCCGGTGTAGAGGTCCACGATGACGCCTATCTGCACTCCGGACATAAGGGGGGTCTCGGACAGAGCTAAGCTGGTGACTGCCAGGGGGATGCCCCTAGCGAGGTTGGTGGTCCCGTCGACGGGGTCCACGATGAGGCAGGGACCGTCCTCGCCGATCTTGTAGTCGCCCTCCTCGCTCACGACGGTTACAGGCTCTCCGTTCTCTCTCAGGGTGTCAGCTATCGCGTTCTGGGCTTCATCGTCCAGGAGGTTCTTCAGTTCCTTTACGTCTAGGGTGGCCCTCTTGACCAGGGCTCCTCTCACCACCTTTCGTACGTTGGTGGCGGCGTCGTTGAGTACCTGGGGCCATCCCGAGGTCAGGAGTTTTGAGACCATATTTTTTTTCATCCTCTTTGTCTGGGATCCTCTAGAATTTGACCATCTCCTTGTATTGCCGGTATCTCTCCTCGATGTCGTCCATTGTGAGTGTTGTGAGTCTCTCGACGCCGAAGCGTTCGACGGTGAAGGAACCCATGACGTTGCCGTATATGATGGCCTCCTTGAACGTCTGCTCGTCGAGTTTGTCCCTCCTGGCGATGTGCCCCATGAAGCCGCCTGCGAATGTGTCGCCGGCTCCGGTGGGGTCTGTGATCTGTTCGAGGGGATATCCGCAGGTTGGGAATATGGTGTCGTGTGTGAAGAGGATGGCTCCGTGTTCGCCCTTCTTGACGATGACGAACTCTGCGCCCCATTCCATGATCTTCTTGGCGCCGGTGATGATGTTGGGGGTGTGGCAGAGCTGTCTCACCTCTTGGTCGTTGAGGACCATGCCTTTGACCCTTGAGATGACCTCCATGAGGGGCTCCCTCTGGTTGTCGATCCAGTACTCGATGGTGTCGGCGACCGTGAGCTTGGGGTCGTCCATCTGGTTGAGGGTGGCGAGCTGCTGCTGGGGACCCACGTTTCCCAGGTAGAGGTAGTCCTCGTCCCTGTACTGGTGGGGGACCTTGGGGTTCCATTCCCCGAAGACGTTGAGCTCGGTCTTGTTGGTGGTTCTGGCGCCTAGGTCGTATCCGAAGCTTGAGTCGAATCGGAAGGTCTTTCCTTTTCGGGTCTCGAGGCCGGTGAGGTCGGTCCTCTGGGAGAGGGTCTCCCTGTGTTCGGGGGGGAAGTCGTCTCCGATGATGCCTATGAGGCCGGTCTCTGTGAAGAGGCTGCTGGCGAGGCTGAAGAATGAGCCTGAGCCTCCGAGGATCTCTGTGGCGGTCCTGAAGGGGGTCCTGGTGGTGTCGAGGGAGATGGAGCCTAGGGTGATGATCATGGCTTCACTGGTTGTTGTTATGGTTCCTCTCTTATGGGTTGTGGTGCGCGCGTCGGTTGGTGGGGATAAGGGGTCCGAGTGTGTTGTAATGGCTACCGGTTATAAGGGGGTTTTTTTTTGTGTTGTGTTTTCGGTGTGAGGTGGGGTGGGTTTGGGGTGTGTCTCTTCACTTTTCCGTTGAGGGTTCCTCTGGCCTTGATGGGGGGGCTCCTCGGTTCTGCGTTGGCGGTTCACGTTTTGGGGCGTGGTCTCGTCTGGTAGAGAAAAGAAAAAGGGTTGGGGGTGGTGGTTTAGGCCTTGTAGAGGACCTTTCCGTCGATGAGGACCATCTCGACCTTTGTACGGAGCTCGAGGGGGTCGCCGTCGAGGATGCGGAGGTCTGCGTCCTTGCCTTCCTCGATGCTCCCGACGCGGTCGTCGACTCCTAGGATCTCTGCGGAGTTGATGGTGATGGCCTTGAGGGCCGCCTCGTAGGGCAGCCCGTGCTTGACGGCCATGCCGGCTGAGAGGGGGAGGTACGCGATGTTCTGGCCCATGGAGTCGGTCTGGAAGGCGAACTTGACGCCGGCGTCGTGGAGGGCTTTGGGGGTGTCGAAGCTGAGCTCCCTCATCTCCCACTTGCCCCTTCCGCCTAGGCTGGGGCCCCAGACGCAGGATATCCCCTTCTTCGCGATCCATTTCGCTATGCGGTGGCCCTCGGTGGCGTGCTCCCAGGTCATCTTGACTCCGAACTCCTCGGCGACCCGGACGGCCGTCGCGATGTCGTCGGCCCTGTGGGCGTGGGCCCTGAGGGGGATCTCGCCCTTGAGGACGGGTACCAGGGCCTCCAGCTTGATGTCGACCTCGGGCATCTTCTCCGGGTCGTCCTTGAACCTCTCCTTCTTCTCCATGTAGTTCTTCGTCATCTGTAGCCACTCCCGGAGGATCGCTGCCACCCCCATCCTCGTCGACGGGGTCTTCTTCAACCCCTGGCCGTAGACCCGCCTCGGGTTCTCGCCGAAGGCGATCTTCATTCCGGAGGGCTCCTTGAGGACCATCTCGTCTGTGACGACCTTGGGGGCAGTCTTGATGACGACCCCGGTCCCACCGATGACGTTGGCGCTCCCCGGTAGGATCTGGACAGTGGTGACGCCGGCCTTAAGAGCCGACGTAAGCCCCCCCTCGTCGGCGTTGGCCTTGATGGCGTCCAGCGCCCTCATGTGCGGGGTGGCAGGGTCGGTTGACTCGTTGCCGTCGCTTCCGGCCCAACCTATCCGCTCCTCTATGATGCCTATGTGGCAGTGGGCGTCGATAAGGCCTGGCATGATCACCTTCCCCGATGCGTCGATGACCTCAGCGCCATTGGGTATCTTGACCTTCTTTCCGACCTTCACGATCTTCCCTTTGTCGATCAGGATGGTGCCGTTGTCGATGGCACCCTTAGTAATGGTGAGGATCTTACCTCCCTTGATTGCTAACAATCATGACACCTGAGTATCCTTCTCGACAACAAATATACGATTTGCTATAGACGGTTAGTCGAGGTTCAGGGGGTATCTGGTCTAGAACTCTGGTGTTATTCCCCTATTCTTCCTCTGCGGGGAGGTATCTCCGTACGCCGTCCTCTCCCCTCATGGACCTGATCTTTTCTTTCTCGAACAGGGATCTGATGAGTCTGTACGTTCTCTTCTCCTTGAGCTCCATCTTCTCGGCCAGCTCCTTCAGGCTCATGGGCTGCTCCCTGAGGTGGACAAGTACCTGCTTCTTCAGCTTCGCCGTTGACACAGTCTATCCCTGTGCATATGTGTCCCAAGGATGCTAAATAAATTGATGTATCTCTCAACAGTTACCATTTATAAGTCAGGGCGGATCGTGACGGGAAAAGACTGTCTACGGGAACATGTTCATTAAAAGGAGTAACCCGTCACCCCGATGTTTTGACTGATTCGGATTAAGAATAAATAGGATAATGCATGTTTCGTTAGGAACGCAGGAGATTCTGGCATTGAAGAGCGAGGATGTAAGCGTTATAGCCGTCGCTAGCTCCCACGGCGTCATGCACGCCTACCTAGTGCTGCTCCCCGCCCTCATCCCCCTCCTGAAGGGGGAGCTTGGGAACTTGGAGACCTTGGGATTCCTGACGACCCTGGTTTTCCTGTTCTACGGCTGGGGCTCTCTGCCCGTGGGCTTCCTCGCCGACCGCCGCTCCAAGAAGACGATGATCACGGCCTCGATGGCCCTCTGCGGGCTCTCCGCCATACTGGTAAGCCTCTCCCACTCGCTCCCGCTAACGGCCGTAGGATTCATATTCCTCGGGATAGGTGCGAGTCTCTACCATCCCCCCGGATATGCCTCGATGTCGCTCCTCTCCATGGAGATGAGGGGGCGCTACATGGGCATCCAGGGCCTCGGGGGTGACATGGGGATGGCCATCTCCTTCATCACGACGACGGTCATAGGCACCTTCCTAGGTTGGAGGAACGCCTTCCTGGCCTGGGGCCTCGTGGGCGTCCTGATGGCGGTTGCGGATCACCTAGTCGTCATCGAACCAGCCTCCATCGAGGAGGTGTCAGCGCCCCGCCTCGGCGTCGTGGCGACTCTCAGGCGGATGTTCGCGACGGATCAGCTCAGGAACCTGCTGCTGGTTTTCGTCATCGTGATCTTTAGCGGGGCCCTCTGGAACGGGGTCTCTGCGTTCATACTCACCTACATCAACGAGGTGAAGGGCGTCAGCATCCTGATGGCGGGGGGGCTCTCCACGTTGAAGTACACCGTGGGGGCCTTCGCCCAGGTGGTGGGGGGCGAGCTCTCCGACCGCCGGGGCAGGAAGGGGATGCTCATGCTCGGTTTCGGGCTGTTCTCCCTCTCCCTCTTCGCGCTGACGCTCGCCCCGGGCTCGCTGCTGGTCATGCTGCTGCTGGTCGTGGTGATGGGGTTCACCTTCTTCGTCACC
This sequence comes from Patescibacteria group bacterium, assembly GCA_035527235.1. Classification (GTDB taxonomy): domain Archaea; phylum Thermoproteota; class Bathyarchaeia; order TCS64; family TCS64; genus BS750m-G28. Next base: position 6,157 of record DATLAV010000152.1, read on the forward strand.
CAGTCCCCTATGAACGCATTGCTGGGCGACGTCTCCCACAAGGACACAGTGGGGATCACCTATGGCGTGAACTTCGCCGTCAAGTACGGCATCGGCAGCTTCGCACCCGCCATAGCCGGCTACCTAGCGACCCGGTACTCAATGGACTACGTGTTCTACTTCTTCGCATTGATCGCAGCCACCGCGTTTTTCGTGACGCTGTTCCTAGAGGAAAAGGAGAGGTAGGGCCCCCTCTGTTTGCGTAAGGTAGAAAAGGAGCGGGCCTGTCCTTTCACGGGATCGCTTTGAGTAGTTACCTTCCGTTGTTGAGGGACTCGGGTGAGAGCCTCATGGTCTTCAGGGACGATGAGGTCATCTTCTCCAGCTCATCTAGGGGCGTCGCTCCCCTCCTCGAGGTCGTCGATGCTATTGGGCTCGAAGAGCTCAGGGGGGTGGTCACTGTCGACAGGGTGGTGGGGAAGGCGGCCGCCCTCCTGAACCTGTACATTGGGGCATCCGAGGTCCACGCTATGGTGATCAGTGTCGGCGCCGAACGTGTTCTCAAGGAGCACGGCGTGGAGTGCGTCTACTGGGAGAAGGCGGATGCTATCAAGGAGAAGGACGGCGTCATCGTCTGTCCCTTCGAGAGGCTGGTTCAGGACATCTCCGATCCCGCGGAGGCGTACGTCAAGATCGTGGAGAAGCTGGCTCAGCTATCTGGTTGATATCCCTCTTCCTCATCATCATTATCGCCGGGATCGGCGGGAGGACTATCGCTCCCGCGAGCATGAAGATGCTTGTATAGGGCATGAACACGGTGAGGACGCCAGCTAGGACGCTCCCCACGGTCGCCCCGAGGCTGAAGACGCTGGAGAGGTATGAGATCGATAACGACTTGATCTCGGGCTCCACGAGGTCGGTGAGGAAAGCCCACTCCGAGACCGCCCTGGTCCCCCATGAGAAACCGTAGAAGATCATTGCTACGGCGATGAGCGTCACGTTCCGGGTGAGCGCCGTCATCATGAACGACACCACCAGCAGGCCGTAGGCGGCCACCATGGGCTTCCTCCTGCCGATCCTGTCCGAGATTCTGCCCGCCGGGAACCTGGCCAGCGTGTTGGTCAACCCCCGGAGGGTGAAGAGCATCGCGATCGTGGACTCGCTCATGTGGAGCCCCTCGTTGGCGTAGAGACTGAAGAGGGTGAAGAAGAGGCTCTGGCTCGTTGCGAAGGATGCCCGGCAGAAGGAGAGGAGGAGGACGTTCCTGTTTCCCAGGATCATCCTGAGGGACTCCCCTACGCTTAAAACGGGTTCCTCGGGAGCCCTCACGGTGCCTGTCACTCTGGGCGCCCAAAGGGCCAGGAGGGCGAGCCCCGCCACGGGGAAGCCAGCTGAGACGAGGAACAGCTGCTGGTAGTTGTACGTGGTCACGAGGACGCTGCACAGGGCCGGCCCTAGGAGCATCCCGAGGCCGAGGAAGGTCAGGTACCTCCCCATTGCGTCCCCCTGTCTGTCGGCGGGAGCCATGTCTGAGACGATGGACATGGCGATCTGGTTGAAGGAGCCAAAGGAGATGGACTCGTAGAGTAATATGAGGAGTACGTGGGTGAAGCTGTCTGCGTAGGCGTACATTGTGGACGCCGTCACCGAGACGAAGAGCCCGGCGAAGAGCATTCTCACCCTCCCGACCCGCTCGCCCAAAAGGGTGAGGGGTATGCGGAGTATAAATGGTAGGAACGCCCTGAGGCTGAAGATGAGCCCGATCTGGACCGCCGATGCGCCTAGGTCGCGGATGTAGAGGGCGTAGACGGGGGAGAGGAGGCTCCCTGAGACGACCCAGGTCGTCGCTGCCAGCATCACGGCGTAGATGTTACCCTTCCGCTGCCCCATGTCACTGGCGCCCCTGAAATCGGATTCTGAGTATTGGAGCCCGTGATAAACCTTCCTGTGAGCGCCACACGGGATAATCTTATGAGGGGATACGATCCAATTAGTTGGATTCGAGTCTGGTGGATCGCAAATGATTTCAGAGCTTGAGAGGCTGGCCAGTGAGATCGGGGACGAGGGGCTCCGCACTAAGGTCCTTGATTTCCTCAGGGTTCCCGAGATTGAGGTGGACGGTGACCCGCTTCCCTTTGATGTCTGCCCTGGGGGTGCCTACATCCATCACTCCTACGAGGGGGGGCTGCTACAGCATACGGTGGCTGTGACGAGGCTCTGCGTCCTCCTCTGCGACCTCGTCGAGGAGGTCTACGGCGGGCAGGTCAACAGGGACCACGTGCTTGCCGGTGCTATCCTCCACGACGTCATGAAGTGCTACGCCTATATGCCCAATGGGCGGGGTGGCTTCAGGACCTCCCCCCTCGGGGAGAGGATCGACCACCTTACGCTGCTGGTGGCGGAGATGTATCGATGCGGCTTTCCCACCGGGGTCATCCACGTGGTCGCCTCCCACCACGGCGATAAGAGCCCGGTGAAGCCGAAGACCCTGGAGGCGCTCATCGTGAGCGTCGCCGACATTGCAGACTCCGAGCTGAGCCGGCAGACGTTGAGGGCTGCGGAGTACCTCGTTAGGGAGGTGACGGGTTCGAGGAGGATGCTCGGCTCCTCCGAGGAGGCCTTGGAGGTGGTCCGGGCGAAGGCGGAGGGGGGTTGGAAGGGGGTCAGGGACCTCCTCCTCGGGGAAAACTAAATATTGTCCCCGTTTCCCTTAGAGGTTGCCGCGGTGACAGAGTGGTTATCGTGCTGGTCTCGAAAACCAGTGGCCTTTGAGCCTCGAGGGTTCGAATCCCTCCCGCGGCGCCACTTCGTTGTGACTTGTGGGTAGGTAAGAGGATTTATTGGAGATAATAATTGTTACCCCTTATTGCAGTTTTTAGGTATGCATTGGTGCCCCTTTTGGCATGAACGGGATCGTACCGGGTGCGTTTTCAGTTTCCTCTCGCCGTGGGACGATGTTCTCACTCTCAGGTGCATGACCCCTCCTCTGGTTTATTCTGGGTGGTTTAGGT
>DATLAV010000153.1:0-13468 GCA_035527235.1 Patescibacteria group bacterium
CGCCCACCAGCCCGAACGGGTTACCGATGGCGTAGACCCTCTGGCCTACCCTGAGCTTATCCGAGTCGCCGAGCCTCGCCGCCGGTAGCCCCTCAGAGTCGATCTTGACGACAGCGATGTCGATGCTCCTGCATATTCCAAGGATGACCCCCTCGACCGGCTTGTTGTCCCAAAGGACCACACCGATCCTGTCAGCCTGCCTCACGACGTGGGCGTTTGTTACTATGTAGCCGTCTGGCTCGAGTATGAAGCCGCTCCCGGAGCCCTTCAGGGGCATCGTCCGATAGTAATAGTCCTTCACCACCCTCACGGTGTTGATGTGGACGACACTCTTGCTCACGGACTCTATGACGTTTAGAACCTCGTCTTCGCCGGACAAGTCAGTTCCCACATTGATACGAGCGGACTTTTTTAAGGGCTATCTCCCTGGGCCTGCCTGATGGAGTCCTCGAGGTCCTGCCTCGAGAAGGGGAATCCGACGAACTTCCTCTCACCGTCGACGAAGACCGTGGGGACGGCCATCACCTGGTTCGCCATTCCCCGCTCCATGCCCTCCTTGGTGTACGTGTTGACCTCCTCCACCTCGACACTGCCCCCGAACTGGGACACGACCTCGGTAACGAGCTTCCTGGCCCCCGGGCAGTGGGGGCAGACCGGTGAGAAGTAGACCTCTACCTTGACCATGCAAGTTCCCTTAAAAAGAGACCTTGAGTCGATAAAAAGCTGGCGATCTCGAAGAAGGGGGATGTTTACCAGTAGACCTAGCTCTTCAGGGACCTAACAAAGCGGAACGCTGCGAGCCCGGCCTTACCCCCGTCCCCGGCAGCCGTCACGACCTGCATCCCACTGCAGGCGCAGTCCCCCGCCGCATAGATGCCCTTTAAGTTCGTCTCTTGGTTCTCGTCGACCTGTATGCAGCCGCCTGTGTCGGTCTCGATCCCGGCGTCCTTGATCATGCTGCCCGTTCCCACGTTCTCTAGGATCAGGAAAACCCCGTTGACATCGAGCTTGCCAGTCGGCCCGTTCTTCAGGGTCAGCCCTGTGACGACGTCCTCCCCCTCAATCGAGGCGATGTCTGTCCCCTCAAGTATCTCGACGTTCGATAGCTGGGCGAGTTCCTCTAACTCCTCCTCGAAACCTTCGCCGTAGCCCTTGCTCCCCGGTATCGCGTAGACCTTGCTGGACGTCCGGGAGAGCGTCAGCGCGTCCTCCACGGCCTCCTTCCCTGCCCCGACGACGGCGACGGGCATGTCCTTGAAGAAGGGACCGTCGCAGATGGCGCAGTAGCAGACCCCTCGCCCCTTGTACTCAGTCTCACCGGGGAGACTCAGACTCTTCCTCTGCAGGCCTATAGTCAAGATGACGGCCTTCGACAGATAGATGCCCTTCCGGGTCATCACCATCTTAGCCTCGCCCATGTCAGTGAGGCCGACGAAGGTCTCCTCCTTGAACTCGACGCCGAACTTCCTTGACTGAGAGATGAACTTTTCCATGAGATCGGTCCCGTTGATCCCCATGGGGAATCCCGGGAAGTTCTCGATCGTGTGGGGGCCCCAGGCCCTTCCACCGAGCTGCTTCCTCTCTATAATGAGTGTCCTGAGACCTTGACGGGACGTGTAGATGCTCGCCGTTAGCCCGGCGGGTCCGCCACCTATGATGATGACGTCATAGAGTTCCTCAGACATCAGCCTCACCGATCCAAGGGATAAAAATGAATGTCATATAAAAAGGGGTGCGTTTAGAGGCCATGAACTACTCCCGGTACTCCTTGATGCGCTCGGCCATCTCCTTCAGCCTTTTCTGGACGAGGTAGTTGATGGTGCCCTCCTCGTACGTCCCGTCGGGCTCAAGCTCCCCCCCCTTGATGCCGGTGAGGACCTCGATGCCCTCATCTATAGTCGTCACAGGGTAGATGTGGAACCTGCCCTCCCTGATGGCCTCCACGACCTCGTCCTTCAGCATCAGGTTCTGGACGTTGCTGTAGGGGATCATGCAGCCCTCCTCGCCGGTCAGGCCCTTCGCCTTGCAGACCTCGTAGAAGCCCTCCACCTTCTCGTTGACCCCTCCGATCGCCTGGACGTTCCCTTTCTGGTTCACGGAGCCCGTGACGGCCAGGTTCTGCTTGATGGGCGCCCCCGAGAGGGCGGAGAGCATGGCGTAGAGCTCCGTGCTGGAGGCGCTGTCCCCGTCGATCCCGGAGTAGCTCTGCTCGAAGACCAGCCTCGCGGTGAGGCTGAGGGGCTCGTCCTTCGCGTACTTGCCGTTGAGATAGCCGCTCAGGATCAGCACCCCCTTCGTGTGGGTGGGCCCCCCCATCTCGGCCTCCCTCTCGATGTCGATGATACCCTTCTTGCCGACGCCCACGGAGGCGGTGATCTTGCTGGGTTTACCGAACCCGTAGTCGCCTAGGGAGAGCACGGCGAGGCCGTTCACCTGGCCCACCTTCTCCCCCTTTGTCTCGATCAGTATGACGTTTCTGGCGATCATCTCGTCGATCTTCTTCTCAATGAGGTTGGAGCGGTAGACCTTCTCCTCGAGGGCCTGATTGATGTGCTCCTTTGTGATCAGCTCTGAGCCCCCCTCCTTGGCGTAGAAGTTTGCCTCCCTGATGATGTCAGCGATGGCTGCGAACTCCGTCGACATCTTCGACTGGTCGGCGGCCAGCCTTGAGCTGTACTCGATGACGCCGGCGATGCCCGTGGGGTCTAGGTGGAGCAGTTCCTCCCCCGTACAGATGGCGCAGATGAACGCAGCGTACTTCCTTGCGTTCTCCTCGTTGCGCTCCATTGTGATGTCGAAGTCGGCTTTCACCTTGAAGAGTTCCTTGAAGTCCCTGTCCCGCGCGTACAGGAGGTGATACACCTGGGGGTCGCCTATGATGATCACTTTTGCCTCGAAGGGAATCGGCTCAGGCCTCAGGGAGCTGGACACGATAAATCCGAGCTTCGCCGCGGGTTCCTCGATCTCCAGCTTCTTGTTCGCGATCGTCCTCTTCAGGCTCTCCCAGACTACAGGGTCGACGAACAGCCCCTCCACGGGCACGACGAGGTACCCGCCGTTGGCCCTGTGAAGGGAGCCGGCCCTGATCATGGTGTAGTCCGTGATGAGGGCACCGAACCTCGCCTCCTTCTCAGTCACCCCGAAGAGCCGCTGGTAGGTCGGGTTGAGCTCCATCACGACGGGCGCTCCCTCAAGCCCCGAGTTGTCGACGATCAGGTTCACCCTGTAACGTGCCATCGGGTCGGTCCTCATGGTGGGAAGTTGGAAGGGCAGCTGGGGCTGCGCTCTCTCCTCCCCTCCCTGTAGGATGGCCTGCAGGTTCTCCATCATGTCCTCCTCGACCTGGCCGAGGTAGGTGATCACCTCGCTGCAGTCGCTGAACTTCTCCTTGAGGATGGAGAACATAGGCTCGAGGGCGAAGGTGGCCACGCTCCTGTTGAGCTCTGCGATGGCCTCGCTCATCTTCCGCTCGATCTCCCTGAACCTCTTCATGGAGCCCCGGAGCTCCTCTTGGAGGGCGGCCCTCCTCTCCTGTATCTGCTGCTGCAACTGAGGGGGGAGCTGGGGGAACTCCTCCTCGCTGACCGGCCTCCCGTTCACGATTGGTATGAGAAGCAGCCCGATGGGGGAGCGCTGAAGGAGGAAGCCGGCGTTGGCGGCCAGCTGGTTGACCTCCTTCGTGACCTCCTCCCTCTCGGACTCGATCATCTTCAAGGTATCCCCCCGCCTCTTCGCGTACTCGTCGCTATCGAAGGCGACTCGGAGGGCGCCCCTCATCTCCTGGACCAGCTGCTCCATGTCCTTCTTGAACTCGATACCCTTACCGGTCGGCAGCCTCAGGGCGTTTGACCTGTTTAGGTCCTTGAAGTTATAGACGTAGCACCAGTCGGGGGGAACCGGCCGGGACTTCGCTATCTCCTCGAGGAAGCTTACCACGGCAGTCTTCCTGCCTGTGCCCGGCATACCTGAGATGTAGATGTTAAAGCCCTGGTCCTCGATCTTGAGGCCGAACTTGAGTGCCCTTACCGCCCTGTCCTGTCCTATAATGTCCTCTAGGGGAGTAAGGTCAGCCGTCGACGAGCACTTGATCACCGGCTCGGTAAAAGCCAGCTTTACCTGCTCATATGTTAATTCAATCACCATGATAGAGACATCCGATAATAACTACTAATGACATTTTTAGGAGATTATTTAAAGATGGCAGTAAGAAAGTTAAACTCCCATACTCCTCAGCAGCTCTCTGAAGCTCAGCCCGGAACCTATACGGATCGAATAGTCACCTGGCTTCGGGGCCACTAGGAACGCCCAGCCCTTATACTTGAACTTGGCTGCAAGGACCGCCACCCTGTTTGGGTAGATCCGGTGGATCTCAAGGAACTCGTGGAGTTTTAACACCTGATGCCGTTTGTAGTAGACATACCTCTCCTGGCTCTTCACCTCGCAGGCGACGATGGTCTTCTCCTTGATCGCGAAGATGTCGGGGAGGGGCTCGTTGCTCGGAGCGCTCACGGGCACCCTGAGGGCGTCGAAGCCAGCGCCCCTGAACATCTTCACGAGCTCCCGCTCGGCGTCGTAGCCCCTCTTCTTCATCCGCCTGACCTGACGGCGGTCGAGGGTTCGAGTGAACCGCTCCCGCTTCGGCTTCGTGTTCGCCAGGTCCCTGAGCGACAAATCGATACCCCTACTCTTCCTCCGGGAGCTTCAGCGCACCCGACTCCAAGGGCACGACTGCAAGCTTCGTGAGGTCCTTCAGCCAGTTCGAGAAGGTGTCGGCGTTGGCGTACTTCTGGTATCTCCTCTTATGGGGCACCTTTGTCACCATCCTGAGTTCCACCATCTTGTTCAGGTAGAACTTTGCCGAAGACCGTGAGATGTCGCAGACACGAGCAAGGTCACCGCTCGTGAACGCTGGATCGAGCTGAGCGTACGCGTGGATGACCTTAGGGGGGAGGGAGAACGCTTTGTCAACTATATCGATGAGGGATTCCTTACGCGACACCTAGAACAATCCACCTGACGGAGAATATAGAGGGTCGGGATTAATAAAATTGGGGGGAGCTATTTTTTCAGGAGCCAGTAGAGGAGCCCGTTCTGGGCGTGCATCCTGTTCCCAGCCTGATCGAAGACGACAGACTGGGGAGAGTCCATGACCTTGTCGGTTATCTCGTAGCCCCTGTGAGCGGGGAGGCAGTGCATCACGATGGCGTCAGGCTTCGCGTGGGACACCAACTCTGAATCCACCTTGAAGGGGGGAAAGACCTCCATCCTCACCTTCTGCTCGGACTCCATCCCCGCGCTGACCCAGACGTCAGTGTAGATGACATCGGCGCCTGAGACTCCCTCCACGGGGTCGTGAGAGACCTCGGCCTCGACGTCGGAGTGCTCGTTCGCCTTGGATAGTATCTCTGGGGAGGGGCTGTAGCTGGGCACGTCGGGGCAGACCACAGTAACCTCCATCCCCATTGACGAGCATCCGATGACCGTCGAATTGGAGGTGTTGCACCCACCGTCGCCGACGTAGGCGATCTTCAGCCCCTCAAGCTTTCCCTTCTTCTCCTTGATGGTCAGGAGGTCCGCGAGGTTCTGGCAGGGATGGTAGACCTCGGTCATTCCATTGATGACGGGGATGATCGCCGCCGCCCCGATACGCTCGATGTCCTCCTGCTTGAGGACTCGTGCCATGATAAAATCGACGTACTCGTTCAGGTTCTTCACGCCGTCCGCTAGGGTCTCGCTCCTCGTGAACTTGCCACCCTCGATGCTGTAGAAGATGGCGTGACCTCCGAGCCGGTTCATACCCGACTCGAAGGAGATCCTGGTCCTGAGGGATGGGAGCTCGAAGAGCATTATCAACGTCTTGTTCTTCATGACGTCGCCGTACTTCTTAGAGTTCGCCTTGATCCTCTGGGACAAAGTGAGGATCTTGTCCACATCGTTCTTCGACAGGTCAAAATCACTTAAAAGGTGCATATTTGCTTCATCTCGTAAAGGTTAAGGAAAAGGGGGTTAGTAGTCGCCCGTGGGCACGGGGACGACCGTCTTCTTCATCTCCTTGATGCCTTCGTCGGCGATCTTCCGCTTCAGGTTCCAGGCCGAGACGCTGGGCAGGCCCCACAGGTTGATGAAGCCCACGGCGTCGCCCTGATCGTAATGGGTGTTGATGTCGAAGCTGGCCAGATTGTAGTCGTACAGGCTGAGCGGGGACTCACGCGCCACCGGCTTCGCAGAGCCCTTGTAGAGCTTCATGGTCACGGTTCCCATCACGTTCTCCTGGGTGCTGTCGATGAACGCATCCAGATCCTGCTTGAGGGGGTCCACCCAGAGCCCCTGGTAGACGATCGTGGCCCACTTGTCCTCCACCTGGAACTTGAACATCTTCTGGTGCCTCGTGAGCACCATTTTCTCAAGGTCCTTGTGGGCGCTCAGTAGGATCTCGGCTCCCGGGATCTCGTAGGTCTCACGGGTCTTCAGGCCGACAACGCGGTCCTCCATGTGCTCTATCCTCCCGATGCCGTGCTTCCCACCCAACTTGTTGAGCTTCTGAAGTATCTCCACAGGGTCGTAATCTTCTCCATCAAGGCTGACGGGCACGCCCTTGTGGAACCCGATCTTGACGTAGTCAGGCTCCTTGGGCGCTGCCTCAACGTCGACTGTCCACTCCCAGATGTCGTCGGGTGCCATCTGGTCGGGATGCTCCAGTATTCCGCCCTCGATGCTGCGCCCCCACAGGTTCTGGTCTATGCTGTACGGGCTGTCAGCCGTCACGGGCACGGGCACACCGTGCTCCTTGGCCCACTCTATCTGGCTGTTCCTGTTGAATTTCCACTCCCTGACGGGTGCAATCACCTTGAGACCGGGATTCAAGGCCTTGAAGGTCATGTCGAACCTCACTTGGTCGTTCCCCTTCCCGGTACATCCGTGGGCGACGGCCTGAGCGTCCTCCATCTCGGCCACCTCGACGACCTTCTTCGATATCAGGGGCCTGCTGATGCTGCTACTAACGGGATACGTGCCCATGTAGAGGGCGTTCGCCTTTAAAGCTGGGAATACGTACTCCTTGGCGAACTCCTCCTTTGCGTCAAACGTGTAGTGGTTGAGGACCCCCAGGCTCCATGCCTTCTCCTCTGCAGCCTTCAGGTCCTTGCCTTGACCCACGTCCACGATGCAGCTGATGACATCCATCTTGTACTCCTCCTGGATCCACTTCAGCATCATTGACGTGTCGAGGCCGCCCGAATAGGCCAATACGACCTTATCCTTTGCCATCTCAGGATACTCCTTATCTTGGAATGGGAACTGATGCCTGAGGCAAAGTTATATACTTTACGACATAAGTGTTACAAATTTGATGGATAATAGCCCAGATAGGACAAAATCGGTAGCCCAGCTGGTGAGGGAGACGATCCAGATGCGCCCCTCCCTACTGGACGCCCTGAAGATGCAGATAGTCAACTACTCTGCATTGGCCAGGATGCTACAGACGGAGATCGGAGAGGGGAGCCTTGAGGCCGTGAAGGCCGCGGTCATAAGGATAAGCGAGGAGCTCGATTACGAGAAGGGACTCCAGGAGGAGAGGGTGCGCTCAATCCTCAGGGAGTCGGTGGTCCGCCTCCAGGACAAGATCGCCGTCCTCATCTCACCGACGGAGCTCGACATCCCCTACATCGTCACCGCCTACCTTACGGACAGCTACGTCTATGTCGTCAACCAGACCCGCCTCAAGAAGAAGATACCCGACTTTGTACAGGTAAACAGCAACCTCGTCGCACTCCTACTCATAAGCCCCGACAGGGTTGAGACGACCCCGGGCTTCGTCGCCTTCATCACGTCACTCCTCGCCAGCAGGGAGATAAACATCGTTGAGTTCATCAGCTGCTCTACGAACACCGTCATAATACTGGATCAGGGCGACGCGCTGAACGCCTTCTCGCTTCTCCAAAATTTTACCTAATCAGAGAGGATCTTGAAGCAAAAGATTTACTACCAAGGAAGAAGTAAAGAAATAAGAATGGCAGAGATTTGCCCCGTCTGCGGCTTGCCCAAAGACCTCTGCGTGTGCGAGGAGATGAGCAAGGAGCAGCAGCGGATACGGATCCGGCTGGAGACCCGGAAGTGGGGTAAGAAGTACACCGTCATCGACGGGATCGATTCTAAGGACGTGAAGCTGAACAAGTTGGCCTCCACCCTCAAGACGAAATGCGCCTGCGGGGGGACTGCAAAGAATGAACAGATCCTCCTCATGGGCGACCATCGAGACGTCGTACGGGATGTCCTCATCGGCTTGGGCTTCCCGGACGAGAACATCGAAGTCCAATAGGTGGAAAGACTGAAGGACCCCCTCAAGATTCTCGAAGGATTAAAACACTCAAACATACAGCTGAAGATATGCCCAAAGTGCCTCAGCACTGAGATCTACCCGGAGGTCAGATTCGGCGTCTTCCCGACGACATACAGATGCAAGGACTGCGGATACGCGGGAACCCTCATCATCGAAGTTGAACCCAAAGAGGAAGAATAAAGCCCCCATTTACACCCAATCCCTCGCAAAACGATTTTTACAATAAAATCAACGGATTCCGGAGCCAGGCACGCCATTTATATAATCTCTGGACGGTTAGCAAAATGGATCAGATGAGCTCGGAGTCGATGGAGTACTACAAGGCTAAGTACCAGACCCTTGAGGACCTTCCAGGCGTAGGTCCGGCCACAGCCTCCAAGCTCAGGGAGATAGGGTTCAGGACCGTCGAGTCCGTGGCGACCGCCACGATCCACGAGATGATTTCAGCGGGGATAGGGGAGACGACCGCCGAGAAGGTGATAACGGCCGCGAGGAAGTCGATGGCCATCACCTTCGTGAGGGGAGACGAGCTGGTCAAGCTCAGGAGCAACATCAGGCGCCTGACGACTGGATGCACCAGCCTCGACAACCTTCTGGATGGGGGTATCGAGTCCCAGTCAATCACTGAGTTCTACGGCGAGTTCGGCACTGGAAAGTCCCAGATCTGCCAGCAGCTATGCGTCACCGTCCAGCTCCCCTACGAGCAGGGTGGACTAGAGGGGGGAGCCCTTTACATAGACACGGAGAACACGTTCCGCCCTGAGAGGATACTGCAGATGGCCCCCAGGTTCAACCTCGACCCGGACGAGACGCTGAGGAAGATCATCTTCGCTGAGGCCTACACCTCGAACCACCAGACCGTGCTCCTGGAGAACGCGGACGAGGTGATCAAGGAGAACAACATACGACTCATCGTCGTCGACAGCGTGATGAGCCACTTCAGGAGCGAGTACCTGGGAAGGGAGATGCTCGCACCCAGGCAGCAGGAGCTGAACAAGCACCTTCACAAGCTCATAAGGCTCTCCAGGGCGTTCAACACGGCCGTCGTGGTCACGAACCAGGTGATGGCCCAGCCCGACGCCTTCTTCGCGAAGGTCGTTCAACCCGTCGGCGGCCACATCATGGGGCACACAAGCCACACGAGGATATTCCTACGGAAGGGCAGGAACAACCTGAGGATCGCAAAGCTGGTCGTAAGCCCCTTCCTGCCGGAGGGCGAGACGCCGCTGAGGATCACGGAGAGAGGCGTGGAGGGAGACGAAGATATCTAACAAGACAAGAAAACGGGGATTAATGTCATCCAAGAACGCGAGAGACGACATCATCAACTTCTTCGAGAACGTCTACACGAGACGTTTCGCGGAGGCCGAAAAGTCCCTCGAGATCGTCAGGGAGAGGAGGTTCGGGGACAACGAGTTCAAAGAGGGGTATGTACTAGCCCTGGAGGGGCTGCTCCTCTCCTACAGGACGGGGGACGAGAGGGACTTCCTGAACAAAGCCCCCTTCGACAAGAAGTCCATGGAGAGTTATAAGAAGGACTTCAGGAACTTCGTGACGGGCAGTATCCACTCGATCTTCGATATAGGGTACTTTATGGCCTGGTCGGACCTGGTACAGTACCGCCTGGACACGGAGAAGAAGGCTAAATAGGATTGTAGATTGTGTACAGCAGCACCCAAGTAGTTACCCACGTGAGCAGGAAGACGCCTATCCCGATCCTGAGAGCTCTCTGGGATTCCACACCGTTCATCCGGGCCAGGACATCGGAGAGGGCGAGGTAGATGACCGCTCCGAATGTGAAGATCGTGGTCCCTTCGAGGGCGAAGTAGACCTGTATCAGGATACACACGATTGACAGCGCAATGGCGGCGGCGAACTTCGTCCACCAGATCTTCTCAGCAGGAGTCATCCTAGTTGCCCTCAGAGTACATCTCTAATTCAATGACCGTATATAAGTAATTACCCGCGAAAGCGACTTCCGATGGGTACACCTGAGAAATTACTATAAACTACAATAAACACAATAATTTCCTCCACAACCTCACCATTTTAAGCAGTAATCATAATATAACCCACAATTTTATATCATTTTTACACCACACTTTATGGATTACAGAACCCGTTTACAGATACCACAATTAGATTCATAATGCCTTTATTTCTACAGGGAAACCGCTATCCAAATTCACGAGGATAGATAGGCTCATGTCGTCACATCTTACCATAAGTAAAAAAAGAAAGTTCTCCTACTTCATCATCGCGATTATAGCGTTCGCAATGATCGGCTTCCCTTTCTATTTAGTGTCAGCCACGAATGACTGGCAAGTCGATAATAAGTCCAACGAGATCAGCTACATAATCAAGCCCGTCGACCCCGTTTTCATCAACGTGGCAGGAGCCACCGACGCTTATGGCGAGCCCATATACGTGAACAAGGTCTCTGTACCTATCCCGTTGGGCGATAGCTGGAGCTTGAACTACCTACTCGAGAAAGGGAAGCGCTACCACGTCTTCTTAGTTGGCGACTGGATCTGTAACACGACCACACCCACAACCGACTACGACATCCGGACCCATTATCCTGAGGGCACGATCTGGGCGGAGCAAGAGTGGTGGAACACAGAGTCAGCAGGTTTACCAGAGCAGGTGGCCTTCGACGACTACCACCACTATTTCATTCCCCCTGTCTCGGGTAACTATACATTTGAGATCATCAACGACGACCGTGACAGCAGGGGCGACGAACCTGCCATTTTCATGCTCATTGAGAACATAGATAAGAACACGTGGTACAGTCAGGAGCTGGAAGGAAGAAAGCCAGATAAGAACGGCATATACAAGGAGGTTGATCACACAAGCTGGGCTGTAGAGTTCACGACGTCTTCCCCCAAGATCAGGGTGCTTGTAGACGTGCCGGACAGTGTCCACGAACCAGAGCGGGGACACCTTGACATGTACGAAGCCCGCCTGTACGCTATGGCAAATCCCGACGCAGGCGTAGGATATACTATCGATGGAATTGGCGTTCCCAGCGGGAACTTGTTCAACAGGTTTGCAGGCTATTACGGGGGATTCAACACTTCATGCAATGGGGATAGGAATATGGACGCTCTTGCCAGCTGCGAGTACCCGGGAGCGGACATGGAGTTTACATACGACAACCCGGCAGGGGAGAACAGTACATCTGAAATTACCTACTTCCTTGTTCTCATTGCGGAGCATGGCGAGGGCAGCGTCGACTTTCTGGTCCAGACCGACTTCCAGGCTCCCAACATAACTCTCGTAGACCCCCCAATGACAGCTAATTCCAAGGAGAATACGGCCATAACTGTCGAATTAGAAGAAGAGTACGACACTGAGCGTGTCTGGGTCGAGTTTTCAAACGACGACGGCAAGACCTGGGATGAAGTTGACTTCTCAAAGAAGGATGATGCCTGGATAGGTGCCATCCCTCCTTTTACAGGTGGAGATTACGTTAACTACACGATATACTCTGAAGACGAATTCGGGAACGTAGGATCCCTCGACTCCGGATACCTAGCAAAAGACGTAGTAACCATCGAATGTAACCTTGAGGACCAGATACTCACGACTGGCGAGGACGCTATCATCTACGTGGAAACATCTAACGTATTACTACCTATACAGCTGAGATTCACCTGCGAGGACGTGAATGAGACTTACAGCATGAACACCGACGAGTCAGGCTTATACGACTTCATCTACAGGCCCAACAGACCAGGCCTCTGGACGGTTCAGTCTTTCTACGATGGGAGTGACACCGAATTTCAGAGCGAAAGTGACCCTGTCACATTCGAGAAACTGCCGGTCTCTATCACATGTAACAGCCTCAACAGGTACCTGAAGGGAGACGAGGGGGCAGAGATCAGGGGGAGTTCATCCTTGAAGGAAGGCCCGTTGACCATCACGTTCACCAATGGAATTAGAACGAGTACGCTTCAGGTATTGACAGACGAGAACGGTAACTATGAATGCTCTTTCACACCTGACGCCATGGGCGACTGGACTGCGACAGCGGACTTCCTGGGGGATGACTACGACTATCCAGCGACGAGCAACCATGCCCAGTTCAACTACGAGAGCTGGTCGACGCACATTTCGATGATCCTCAGTTTGAGAAGGGTCAAGGTAAACAGGCCCGTGACGATAACGGGCTCCGTCGCCCCGACCGTAAAGAACCTGCCCGTTTCAGTACTCTTCGTAAGCTCCTCATCCAGTGACAGTGACATAGTGCTCACTGCCGCGGACGGCTCGTTCGAGTACACTTTCAACCCTCCCGAGGTGGGAATATGGAACGTTAACGCGAAGGTCGGTGATGGGCTCATATACTCGATATCTAACAACCTTATGGAGTTTGAGGTCCTCCCCCTCAACATGTTCGACAAAGCCTCCATGTTCAGCGTAATGATGATCACGCCGCCGTACCTCTACATGACGGTGGGGCTGTTCGCGATAGGAATATCCTCAGTCATTTACATCAAACGTGAAAGCCTGATAAGGTATTTACCAAAGTCTCTGGCACAGAAGATCAAGGCGAGCTCTACAAAGAAGAAAAAAAAGAGCAAAGGCGGGGGCCAGAGATACAAGCGAAAAGGAAAATAGGCCTATGAGCCTTTTCAACCAAATTCGCAGCCCTTTTTTAAATCCACAATTCATATCGCCCTCATTACTGTCATTTTCCAAGCTAGAATATAGATTTTCGATACATATTTCAGAAATAGATTTGTTTTATGAGTTCTTTGATATAGATATTAGATAAAAACGTTCTAATACATAATTCATTTATTAAACGAGGTTTGTTCTTAGCTTAATCCGTATAGGAGAGGATTGAAAAGTGAGGAAGAAAAATAGCCGGAAAGCCGTTAGCCCCGTAATCGCTACGGTTATACTCGTGGCAGTCGCCATCACTGTTTCCGTCGCCGTATCCTACTGGATGGGCGGCATCTCAAGCCAGTACACCAAGTTCGAAAAGGTCGAGATACAATCTGCTACTTGTACTCTTGATTCGCCAGGTAATTGGACAGTAACAATAAAAATGAAAAACACTGGTACAGCGACATCAACTTTGATTGGTATTTTCTTAAATGAACTTGAAATTGACAACTACGA
>DATLAV010000154.1:0-14491 GCA_035527235.1 Patescibacteria group bacterium
CGTTCGTGAGGTAGTGGATGGGCAGGGTAGCCACGATGATGGCCATCATCCTCTCCCACGTCGGGGACGGCTGAACCAGAGCGAGGAGGAGCACGGCGGAGACTATGAAACCCATCTGATCTGCTATCGGGAACATCGCCCCCGGCTTCAGCTTAAGCCTGCGCTTGACGAAGGAGAAGAATATGTCACCCCCGATAGCCCCGACGGAGAGGAGGAATCCCTTCATGAAGTCCCTCTGGAGTAGACCCGTGATGATCCCCACGGAGACGCCCGCTAGGGTCCCCCGGATCGTCTTGTGGTCTCCGAACAGGGGCTTCCCATCAATCCAGTTACGCCCCCCGTCGAGAGGTGGCCCACCCCCCAGGATGACCGGAGCAGCGTTCGCCGTGTAGGCCGGGAGGTAGATGTAGATGGTCTCCAGGAGCCAGTAGACGTCGGCGAAGGTCACCATGTCCTCTCCACCTCCTCGAGCCCCTTCTCCCCCAGCTTGAACCTGCACGCCCTCGGAGGGTCAGCCGGCTTCTCCAGGACGGCCTGGCGCACCGCGGAAGTCGAGGTCGACTCCAGCCTGACGACGAGGTCCGACCAGTAGTTGAGGAGCCTCTGGGCCACCGGCTCCACCTGGGACGGCTCCTTGTCGAGGACGCTGTGAACCTGGCCGATTACGAGGACAGCCACGCCCTTGGTCTTCGCGGCCTCTGAGAGGAACCCCAGCTGCCTGTTCAGCTCCTTGTTCGCGGTGAACGTCCTACGGGGGTCGCCCGCTACGAGTCGGTACGGCCCGGTCACCGAGTCTATTACGACGGGGGCCTCGCCGCTGGGCAGGTCGACTAGCCCCTCGATGATGCTCGCCTGCTGCTTGAAGTCAGTCGGCCTCCAGACGAGCAGTCGCTCAAGCAGGTCCTCATCGTCGCCCGTCAGCATCGTCAGTCGCCTCGTGGAGAGCTTCCTGTCGGAGTCGACGTAGAAGGCCTTGTGCCAGGGGTCGCTTCGGAGGTGTTCGGCGATGCAGCTGAGGGCGACCGTCGTCTTCCCCGTGGCGGCCTCGCCGTAGATCAAAGAGACGTTTCCAAGTCGGAATCCCCCTCCCAGGACCTCGTCCAGGGGGGCGCAGCCGGTAGGGAGACGCTCCATCTTGAATTCTCTCGTCTAAATCCATATACACTCATATATAAAGCGCCTTTCAGAGGCGCATCACCGCCGCTGAAACCTGTTCACGCTGGTCAGACATCAGGTCATCGACGATCTCCCGGGTCACGGCGGTCGTGGCGCCCGACTGGGTGACGCAGGCGGCTCCACAAGCAGCTCCATGTACAAGGGCCTCAGTTAAAGTGTCAAGTGGTGCAGATCTCAGTTTTTCAGCATCGATGCCGTATCCGATCAGGGAATCTATCATCCCCGCACAGAAGGCGTCCCCTGCCCCCGTAGGGTCTACAGGCCTCACTTTGAAGGCGGGCACCTTCAGGATGGACTCATTGAAGGTTGCGACGAGCCCATGCGATCCCTTCGTAACCACAGGTACCTTCACCCCCCTGCTCGAAAGCTCATGAACGGCGAGTGTCGTGTTATCGTGCCCCGTTAAGGCCTTGCTCTCGATATCGTTGCAGTGAAGGACGTCTATGAAGGGCAGGGCGTCGACGAGTTTTCTCCAGCCGTCGTTCTCGGGCCTGACGACGTCCACGACCGTGAGGCATCTCCGCCAACGTGCCTCGTTCAGCACCTCGTCTACGTGTCCATCCAAAAGCTTGAGGCCCCCGATCGTCCCCATGTAGAAAACATCGGGCCTTGTGGCCTCCAGGATGGATACGACGTGCTCCGGTGAGAGCATCGTGTTCGCCGCGAGCTCGGCGATGAACCTCCTGTCCTCCCCCTTCACGACCAGCGCGATGTTCTTAGAGGTCCCGTAGTCCGTCATCCGCTCCGGGTAGACTTTCAGCCCGTACTCCCTGAGCTGCCCTTCGAAAAAGTCTCCCAGGACATCGGCTCCCAGGCCTCCGGTTGCCGCCACGTCTCTCCTCCCCAGCTGAGCGAGGTCTATCGCTACGTTTGCAGCGTGCCCTCCGGTGTGGACCTGTATTCCGTTGGGGGCGTAGACGAGGTCTCCGGGGGCACCCAGTCGGGGTAGGTCGGAGGCGATGAGGTCGAGCATGAAGCTTCCGCAGCAGAGGACACGGACCATGTGTCTCCTTCTGTCTCAGGTGTTTTCAAGCCTTCCGCTGAATCTTGTTTGTTTAGATCAGCAGTATCCAGCTCTTGGTTTGGGCAGCCCCCCGTAGGCGGGATTTGACTGGATCTTTTCAATGATGATCGAGATGAGCTCCCTGAGACTGTCCGCCTGCGGGCCTTGGTTCATGATCTCGTTGTCCCACCGCAGTTCCTTGACGATGATTCCGTGGCTGTAGACCCTGAAATGGTAGCTGGAGAAGGGAGTCACGACGACGATGGCACCTCCCGGATCGGGTCTTACACTGAAGGCAGTTGGATATTGGAAAAAGCCTATCTCCTTCATCTTCGAGTGGATGGCTTCCATGTCTTCCTCAGGCAGCCTCATCTTGACGGTGACGGGTGGGTCTACGACCATGTCCTGCGTGTAGGTGCTCCTCACGGTGTCGAGCCTGTTCACCGGAAGGTCTCGGGGCCCTTCACCCCGAACGTGAAAATCAGCTCGAACTCGGAGTCGGAGGCCGTGGGATAGAGCAGGGAGTGTCCGCAGAGGACCGCTATGAGCGCCACGGACGCCAAGGCCATACGGGGCCTGTTTACCATATGATTACTGTAAACTAGACCGCTATTTCATCCTAGGTTTTAGAACAGTTGTGAAAGAATGTTGAACGCCCCCTTGAGGGGGCTCCGAATGGAACGGGATCACTTGTTGAAGGCTTTGATGAGGTCGTTGTCCGAGAGGGTTCCCAGGATGCCGCCCTCGCCGATGATGAGGATGTGGTCGACGCCCCCGAGGGCCATGACCCGCACGGCGTTGAGGACGCTGTCCCACTCCCCGAGGGTGATACATAGGTTGGTGCCCCTGAGGCCGCAGGCCTCCATAAACTCCTCCGCCTTGGTCCCCCTCATGATCTCCTGGACTTGGACATCCCTTATATCGTTTGGCAGCTGCTCCAGCAAGTCCTTGCCGAGGACATAGGACCTCATGGCGCCGAAGAGATCGCTCGCTGTTACGAGCCCCCTCACGATGTCCGCTGCATCCCTGACGACTACGACGTCCTTTCCCTTCTCGGCCATCTGGGAGGCGACCTCTCTGAGGCTCGTCTCGGGCGTGACGACGATGGGGTCTTTCTTCATGTACTCCCCAATGGTACCGTCTAGGTTCAAATTAACACCATAGAAGATTTGGATATGGTAGTTTAAAAATATCCTCTCTCTGTGGGTTCACCCGTCGTCGTCGGGGAGCTCCGTGTAGAATTCGGCGTAGACCGGGTAGTGGTCCGAGACGTTCCAGGTGAGCTCTTCGGTGATCCCGAGTATCTCGTCGAAGTAGTAGACCGCGGTGCTGTCGTTGACGTATTCTTGGCCGTAGGTGGCACCGGTCATGACGATCCTGTCGTAGGTCCAGTCGGTCTTCGTCATGGTGTCCTGGGCGTTGGTTACCGTCCAGTGGTACTCGGGGGCCCTGAGGGGGTGGAGGTCTTCGTCCTCGTCGAAGTAGCTCCCGTCGGCGTTGAAATCCCCCATTACGATGATGTCCTCCTCGTCCGGGGTCTGGTCGAGGGTCGTCTGTACCACGACGGTGAGGTTCCCGATCTCGTGGGTGGCGTCATCGGGCTTGGTGTGGATTCCCACCAGCGTGAAGTCGAAGTTCCCGCTCCTGAAGCTGGCGAGGTAGGGCTCCCTCTCGAAGACGTCGTATTCGTCGTTGAACACGTGGTCGGAGCCGTTGATGAACTGGACCGTCTCCGTGTTGTAGAAGTAGGCGTACGCCTCCTTGCTACTCGTCCTCCCCAGCCTCGGGCTGCTAACAAAAGCGTACTCCGGCCCCTCGGCCTCGTTTATCATCTCGAGGAAGATGGGAGCGGTCGTCTCTGAGGAGTCCCTTATCTCCTGGATCAGGACCACGTCGAAAACCCTGGTAATGTTCACGAGGACGGCCATGACATCTGGCTTCTCCCTCTTGGTCCTCCCGAAGATCTGCACGTTGAACGCCGCAACCCTGATCCTGTCGGGGCAGGATACATTTCCACCGGGTTCCACATTCTCCTCGTTGTCAGGCTGCTGGTCGCCGTTCTTTATGGGGCCGTCATCCTGTTCCGTCTCTCTGCTCATGTAGTCCTGGATTAATGGGAACAGGCCTGAGACCAGCAGGGCCAGGGCGATGAGCGCCGCTCCGAGTATGATACTCTTCCTCATCGTATGCGTATAGTCGTGGCTCACCTATTTTTATTTGAGGGAGGGCCGACGGATCGTTCCTAGAAGGGAGGTCTCAGGGTCCTTATGATCTTGACCATCGGGTCTCTACCCCTGAGGATCTGGAATCTCACGTGGTCTCCAGGCTCGACATTGTTGAAGTCCTCGCGGGATGCGAAGTAGCCCATGGTCTGGAGGTCCGTCCTCAGGTTGATGACGTAGCGGAGGCCGTCGTACCCTGATCCCAGCTGATACTCTACCTCAGCGCTCATCTTGGTCGTGTTGGGGAAGAGCTCCTCCCAGCCTTCTATGTTGGATGAGACGCCGTCCTCATGAAATGTGATGATCGTGAAGGAGGCCTCATCCCGCTCGCTGGTGATGGACTTCGCTGCCACCACCCCCTCACGGGTCACGGGCTGGATCACGTAGAAACCCAGTAGCATTACGAGGGCGGAGACGATAAACAGCAGCCTGAGTGTCCTGTCTTCGGGTTTCATGAAACCCATAGCCTGAATGAGGAACGAAATTAATAGGTTTTACCAATGACCCTCTTTGAGCGCGCCCAATATTCTGCGGTAGTAAGCCACTGTTTAGTAGTTTTTCATCGAAGCTATGTGGACCTCCTGAGGTAGACTCCCGATAGCAGTAGAATGATGAATATTATCGTCTCTACTATGACTCGGGGGTGGGTCACAGGGATCCCCCGCCGTTTGAGGTTGAGGAGAGTGTAGACGAGGAATCCTACTGGAATCATGCTGAGAAGCATCAGCACGCCGCTCAGAACGAATCTCTCGATCATATGCTCACGTTTCTGGTGACAGACAGGCGTAAAAACCTGTCAGGGAGGATACGTTTAATTCGCGTAGATCCCAATTACGACCGGTTTGAGATGAGTGGATTCGGATTCGACAGGATGTACACGTTCATCTACCATAAGGATATGGGGAGGGCGGACTGGTTCTACAGGGAGCTCCTGGGGCTGGAGATGGAGCCCGAGTCAGACTGGGTCATCTATTACAGGGTGAAGCCCGGGACAACCATCGGCGTCGTCCAGGACGGCCGCGGCTTCCTCCGGGCGACCGAGGACAAGCCCGTGATCCTCTGCCTCGGCGTGCCCGACGACGGCGACATCTTCGAAGTCTACAGCAGGCTGAAGGAAGCGGGGGTCACCATGCGCACCTCTGAGGTGGAGCTGAGGAAGGTGGAGGGGCGTGTCTTCTTCTGTGAGGACCCTGAGGGCTACATAGTGGAGATCGTACAGAGGCCCAAGGACCGCTAGGCGTACCTCTTCCTGATGACCGTGAAGCCGCAGACTGTGCACTCGCAGATCTCGTCGGCGCCCTCTAAGTAGCTTACCATGGGTGCCCCGCACTCCTGGCAAGCCCATCGGCCCACCACGGGCTCGGGTTTCCTATCCTTGGGATCTTTCTTCTTTTCCATGTCCTCGACACGCCCTTTCAGACTATCTTGGACGGCGTCCGGGAGTGGACCGAGGGATCGTACTTTATCGGTTCCCCAACGCTCCACAGGAAGATGTGGGCGGTGCCCGGGCCCACACGCTTGAGGGCGCTCCTCAGGCGCTTGACGACCATGTCGTAGTTGTTAGACTTATCGATGGAGTCAAGCCAGCTCTGGAAGCTGCCGTGCTCCTGGGCGATGCGCTCGAACTCCCTGGCGTTGTGGATGGCGGCGAGGATCTTCTGCCTATTACGTATGATCCCCTGGTCCTCGGAGAGGCGCTTGATGTCATCCGCCCCGTACCCCGCGACCTCGGATATGGTGAATCCGTCGAAGGCCGCCTCGAAGTTGGGCCACTTGCGTGCCATGAGCTGCCAGCTCAGGCCAGCCTGGAAGATGCATCGGGTGAGGTTCCGGAAGTAGTCGCGGTCTGTCTCGGGCCTCCAGCCCTGGTAGACCCAGTCCGGTAGGGTCCTCTCATCTGGCATGGTTAGTTTTTTCTTGGGGGTTCTATTGAGGTTTTGGGTTGAACCTCTGTAGTGTTCATGACGTTCTTCTTATTGATTTTGGGCTGATCGGGTTGGATAAACTTGATAACTTTTCTAGTCATGATTGGGTTTCTTATCAGAAAAATTCAATCAAAAAGGGTTATTTGCTTGAAAAGGACCATTATTATCGGGTGAAAACATGAGAAGAACAATAAAAATGGATGATTTAGCCATGAGGTGCTCCGCCCATGAGCGGTGACAGGGGGGAGCCACTACCCCAGGACGAGCTCCTGACCGGGCTCGCGAACTGGTGGTTTAGGCTCATCGCGTTCCTATTCTTCACCGCCCTCGTCGGAGTGGCTGTGATGATCAACTCCATGGTCGGCGTTGGCCTCGCTCAGTCGAGCGCCTACGTCTTCCTCGGGATCGCGACAGTCGTGAGCCTGCTCATTTTGGTCTGGCTGAACCGGGTGCAGAGGGACGCGCCGAGGAAGTTACAGGAGTTCCTCTGGAGGTTGGGCCTCTACAGGCGTAGGGACGAGGAGGAGCCCTAGCTCCCCCAGCCCTTGACTGGATTATTTATCATGTCCTTTTTTTCAAAAAGGGTTTTAGAGGCGTTCAACGCTTGGTTGAGGTGATGGTGTATGGCTAGGCAGCTCAGGGAGGACGTCGAGGACGTGGTACTCCAGGCCCTGGGGAACAGGGAGCGGCGGAGCATCTTGGAGATAGTTGCCTCCTCCGGGAACGGTGTCCTCTACAGCGACATCCTCCACGAGATGGGGGTGAACACCGGGAAGCTGAACTACCACCTCAAGCTCCTCGAGGGGGTCATCGAGAAGGACGACGCCCGGCGCTACCACCTCACCGACCTGGGCGTCAGGGCCTTTGGGCTCCTAAGGGGGCTCACGGAGGACCTCGACGAGGCCACCGCTAAGAGGTTCTACACGGTAAAGTCAAGCAGGGACGAGTTCGTCGTCGGCGTCGTCGGCTGGTACTTTTACCTGTTTATCGCGTTGTTGTTCTCGGCGTTCCTAGGGGTCGTGGCGATGGTCTGGTTCTCCATGGGGGCGGGCCTCGATCCGGCTCTGGGCTACGGGGTGATCGGTGTCTCGGCGGTGGTCTTCGGAGTTTTCTCGTGGTGGCTCCTCAGGGTGAAGAGGGGCGCCCCCGAGAGCATCGTGGCCTTCCTGCAGAGGCTGGGCCTCTACAGGTTCAGATAGAAATAGGGTCTTATCCGTCCTGGTCCCAACTGGGCTTGGGCGGTTCACCCTTTGAGAGGGGAGGTACCTAGACTTGCTCTATGACGACGGGCTCTTCGGCTTCTGGGACCTGATGGGGGAGGGCTCGCTCCTGTTTGCGGTTCTCCCGGAGGATGTCCTGGAGGGCCTTGAGGGCCTCCCACTCCTCCAGTGAGGCCATCTTCGCCTGCTCCGCCCAGGTTGACGGGTCGGTGAGCCTGAGGAGACTGGGGTTCTCCTTCTCCAGTATCTCCAGTAGCCTGTCGGTGTCCGTCGATGCGAGCTTCTTGAAGGTCTTGATGCCCGAGAGCCGCAGCACTGTCGCCACCTTGGGGCCGATACCGTCCAGATGGGTGAAGTCGTCCTGCATGGTGCGCAACCTCGCCTTGTTTGCGGCGATCTCTTCGTCCCTTTCCTGGATGACTCCCTCGAGCTTGACTGTCTGTTCCTCGACTGCCTCGGCGCGCCTTCTAGTCTCTTGGTGCTGATTGTTGAGCTCGATGATGTCGTCGTTCTGGGCGTTGATCTTCTCGTCTTTCTCGGTGATCTGGTACTCAAGGCCGCTGATTGTGGTCTGCCTCTGCTGGAGCTGGGTGTTGAGGTCCTCGATGGTGCCGTCCCTCTCCTCGACGGTCGCATTGAGGCCCCTGATTTCGGAATCCCTTGACTCCACGGCGTCCTCCAGGTCGCCGATCCGCTCGTCGCGCTCGGTTATGGCCTGCTTCATGCGTTCGTCGAGGGAGTCCATCTCTACCTCGAGGCCCTTGATGTTGGATTCGCGGTCGTTGAGCTGGGTGTTGAGGGTTCCGATGTTCTCGTCCCTCTGGGCGAGCTCGGCGTTGAGGCCCTCGATGGTGGAGTCGTGGTCCTTGACGCTCTTGTTGAGTGACTTGATCTTCTTCTCCTTGACCTCGATGTCGGTTTCGAGTTCCTCGATGGTGTCCTCCCTGTCGTTAACCCTCCTCTGGCCGAACAGATAGAGGAGGAGGGCGCCCATCGCGAAGCTGATTACGGGGGCCGCTACCTCTGTGAGCATGGGGGTTAGCTGGTCTAACATTGTGGTGGTCTGTTTTGGATGTTGAATCCATTAAAGGAATATGGAACTGGGGTCCATGTTCGCGCGTCGGTTGGCGGTCATAGGGGTTCTGGGGGGGGTCAAGTGTCCGTGTGAAGGGGGGTTGGTAACCCTTATCTGGTTTGTCTCTTTGTTTTCTCTTGGTGATTGGGTGGGGAGGGCTGTCTGGGCCTCGGTTGCCCTGGTCGTGGTCATGTTCCTGGTGGGGTTCTACCTGTATCCCCGGATGCCTGAGAGGGTGGCGATCCACTGGGGGCTGAGCGGGGAGGCGAACGGTTATGGCTCCCGGTTCCTGGGGCTGTTCCTGGTCCCGATCATCTCGCTGCTGCTCCTGCCGTTCATGCTTGCGCTGCCACGGCTGGATCCTTCGAGGGGAATCGAGAGGTTCCGGGGTGGGTATGATCGGTTCGTCTTCGGGTTCATTGCGTACATGGGGTACGTCCATGGGCTGAGCGTGGCGTGGAACCTGGGGTGGAGGTTCAGCTTCATGCGGATGCTGGCGCCGGCGATGGGGCTGCTCTTCGTGGGGATCGGGTTGTTGTTGAGGGGGGCGAGGCTGAACTGGTTCATGGGGATCAGGACGCCGTGGACCCTGAGCAGCGAGGAGGTCTGGGATAGGACCCACGAGGTGGGGAGCCGGCTGTTCATTGCTAGCGGTGTCCTGGCGGTCCTTGGGGCGCTGGCGGATGGGTGGCTTGCGCTCGCCCTGATCATGGTGCCCATGATGCTCTCCGGGGTCTACCTGGTGTATTACTCGTACGCTGAGTATCGGCGTCTTGATGGGTCCGCCTCGTAGCGGGATACGTGATCACCTATTCTTTGAGATCTAAAAAGTTAGGAAATGTAATGCTCCCAGTTGTTTTTTAATTCAGGCCATTTCTGAACTGCTGAGAATATGATTTGAGCTTCAATCTGAGCGTCTTTTAGTGCTCGATGAGGATGTTCAAGGATTCTGCCTGGGTGAAAATATCGGTATGCTTCACCCACACCTGGACGTTTATAATCAGTTCGATCCGGGAATTGTATTTTCAGATAAGGTATGAGCGTGATTGCTGGATCCCAAAACTTGTATTGAATTCTTATTCCACGAGAAGGATATTCAAGCCTATTGAAATCGAATTCATGCCACCAAGATGTAGCATAATAATGATCGAATAATTCCTGTAACTCGTCTTTTAACACTTGAAAATGTTCAGCTGAAAGAACGTCCTCATAAGTTAAACTACTGTTGCCGAATATCCATGACTGTGCACTGCATGTTTTATCTTCTCTACATACGCTATCAAAAACAGGTTCTACTTTACCCGTTTCAAGGTCAAGTCGTACAATTCCGATCTCAGAGATAATGCTATTTTCAAGATTCCATATGTCCTTGATCGTTGGATTATGTGATGTGGTTTCAAGATCAACCACTAATATCTTCATAAGCGTTCGATGTTCCTGTTTATTTTTATACTTTTTCCTAAACATATACGAATCAGGTTTCTAGTGGTTCGCCGCTGTCTTCATCGTGGTGCTAGTCATTATTTACGGGGGTGTGCTTCAAAGTCTTCTTCTCCTTGAAGTGCAAGCGTCTGGAGGCGGGGGGCGGAGTCTAGGGCGCCCATCTTCTTTTGGTTTCAATTAAAGATATATGGAAGCTGTGCGTCTACGTTCCGTGAGCGTCGATGGCGAGGGGCTTCCTGGAGCGTGAGGCGCCGCTCTGGTACGTGAAGGTGGTAGTCGTGGCCCTCGTCCTCACGTTCGTCGTAGGCCTCTACCATCCCTTCAAAGAGCCCTCCGGTGGGTCGCTGGGGGTGACCTACTTCGGGTTCCCCTACATCTTCCTGACATTCTCGGAGTCCATACTACGGCCTGATGGCTTCTATCCGGATGTCTTCCTGTTCAACTTTGTCGTGTGGCTCCTGTTCTGCTATGTCTTCGCGAAGAGGGCGTGGCTGGTGAAGACGAACCTCGCGGAGCCCGAGCGGTACACATGAGTCTATAATTACATTCTGTTCATCTCGGGTTATGACTCCGAGGATCTCCGTCTCAATCTGATGAGGCGCTGAAGAGGATCGTGGGGTCCCTGCAGAGGATGGTGCTCTACAGGTTCAGGGGTGGAGGGAGAATCGATCCCTAACTGCGCGCGCGCAGCCCAGCAACCCCCGGCAGAACTCGACCACATCCCCGGGGAGGGCCCTGATGGTCGAGGGGCTAAGATATCTGGCGACCTCCTCCCTGATCCTCTCCCTCAGCTTCCCCAGGCTCAATCCACATCACGAATATTTAAGTAAAATTTACCATCAAACCGTGATAAACATATTAAAAAAAGACGGTTTAAAAACGGGTTCCACCCCCCACAGAACACGGCCTAATTCAGTAACCTTAAAAGGATCCGAACACATCACCGTGCATCACGGAGTCTCAGAGATGCCTAAAACCAAGAAAGCTAGAAAGGAAGGCCTGGAGAAGCACAAGCAGCTGCAGAGGGAGAAAAAGCAGAAGACTAAGGAGCGGAAGAATCCCTCACTCCCTGTAAAAAAGAAGAGCCGATAGCCGATACCACCGCACCCGCGATTCATCCCTTTAACTTGTATCCCAGCTCTCCCCGAGCTGTCCTTCTGTTCTCGTTCTCCTCCTTGAGCCTCCCTAGCTCATGCTCCAGCCTCTCCACGTCAACCACGATCCTGTAGCACATCCTGATCGCCCCGATGAGAGTGTTCATCGCTCTCACTTGGAGGTCCCCGTACCCCGAGGGATCCGAGATGATATCATTAAGCTCCTCCATCAGATCCTCCAGCCTGGCAATGTGCTCCAGCCTATTCCTTGCAGGGTCGATCCTCACCCTTCGGAGGGTGAACGACGCCCGAACCCTCGGGGTAGCCTCGCCCGCCCCACCATCCATCCCTGTGCCCGGAGCCTTCCGCACACCGCTACCAGCAGCTCCACGTCGTTCACGAGCCTGTCCAGTCCCCTCCTCACCCAGGTGAAGAGCTTTCTCGTCGCGCGCGCGCATGAAAAAGATTATTCATCCGACCGGGAAAGGATACCCAAGGATTGAACGGCATGTTTGACGTTCTAGAGAAGGCCGTGGAGAGGGGCCGGAAGCTGGGCGCCTCCTACGTCGAATTGAGGGGGGAGGAGGGCTTCATCGAGTTCCTCCAGATGGACGACGGGAGGGTCAACGCCCTCACCCAGAGGATCGAGAGCGGAGTCGCTATAAGGGTCCTCGCAGACGGCGCATGGGGCTTCGTCACCACAGGGGACCCCCAGACCCTTGATGAGGCCGTCGCCGACGCCTACTCTATGGCGAGGGCCGCCGCACGCACCCGGAAGGAGCCCATACGCCTCGAGGAGGTGGAGGCCCACGAGGACACCATCGATCTGAAGGTGGAGCGGGACCCCCGCTACGTACCGATCGAGGAGAAGATAACGTACATGCAGGAGATGACCGACGCCGTCATGGGCTACGACCCCAGGATCTCCGCAGTCACGGTGAAGATCCGGACCTCATCGGGCCACAAGTATCTGGTCACCTCCGACGGGGCCCACATCCAGCAGAGGACGATGCTCGTCTGGAGCTATCCGTGGGTTACCGGCAAAGATTCGGGGCGCCTCAGCGCCGCCCGCTTCGAGGAGGCCTCCACTCACAGGGGCTGGGAGTACATGGAGGATCACGCCACTCCTGAGTTCGTCGGCATCGAGGCCGCGAGGAGGGTGAAGCTTCAGCTTGAGGGTGCCCCCGCCAAGGGGGGCAGCTTCCCCTGCGTCTTGGGGCCCAGGGTCATCGGCGTCCTCGCCCACGAGGCCCTCGGCCACCTCGCCGAGGCGGACCTGACGGTGAACAGCCCCTTCAACGGCAAGCTGGGGGAGGTCGTCGCCTCCGAGGGCGTCAATATGATCGACGACGGCACCGACCCCGGCAACCTGGGGACGTCGAGGTACGACGACGAGGGGGTGCCATCGAGCCGCGTAGAGATCATCAGGGACTCGGTGCTCACCGGGCTTCTTACCAACAGGGAGTACGCCGCCAAGGTCGGGCTCCCGCTGACGGGGAACGCCAGGGCGGAGAGCTTCCTCTACCCTCCCATCATCAGGATGAGGAACACCTACTTTGACAGGGGCGACATGGCTCCCGACGAGCTCTTCGAGGGCATCGACTTCGGTTACTATTGCGCCGACTTCAGGGGGGGTCAGGCTCAGCTCAACGCCAGCTTCCAGGTGGGCATCCAGGAGGCATACGAGATCGTGGACGGCGAGTTGGGGCGTCCCGTCACCGACCTCTCTATCTCTGGCATCGCCACGGACTCTCTGTTCTTGATCGAGGGTGTCGCCGACGAGGAGTTCCCCTATGAGATGGGGCGGTGTGGCAAGGGGCAGGAGGCCTTCGTGGCGTCCGGGGGGCCCAGGGTCAGGTTCGCGACGGGCGGTATTACCTTTGGGGGGCAGAGCTAGGGGGTGGCATGGATGATAACAGATGAGAACCTCCTGCTGGAGCTCTGCCGGCACATCGTCGCCTCGGGCAAGGGTCTGGGGGCTACCGCCGTCGAGGTCCACGCCAGTTCGGGTACCTCGGTGGAGGCTAACATCGAGCTCTCCCAGGTGAGCGGCGTCAACAGGACCCTCTCCAACGGTGTGGCGGTGAGGGTCTACGTGGGTAGTAAGATGGGCTGCGCCTTCACCAACATGGCCACTAAGAGGGCCGGGGGGGAAGCGGTGGGCCTTGCCTTCAACGCCGCGAGGGCGACCACCGAGGACTCGGAGTGGGTTGACCTCCCCAGGCCGACTGGATTCCCGGTCGTCCACGGGCTCTGGGAAGACTCGACAGCTCAATGCGAGCCCGCCAGCGTTGTCAGCTACGCTAAGGAGCTTATGGACAGGGTGAAGGAGAGGGAGCCTAGGCTCATCCCGGCTTACGGTGGTTCGGGTGTGCAGGTCCAGAGGTCCGCCTATGCCAACAGTAACGGGTTAGGTCACGCCGAGAGGGGGACGATTGCCTACGTTGGCCTTCAGGCCATCGCTCAGACTGAGACGGGGGTCACTCCTGGCGTTGGCCATTACGACATCAGGAGGGGGCTCGGCTTCGATTTCGATGCCGCCGTTGAGGACATCGTCTCCACCGTGAGGGTGTGCATTAAGAGCGTCGAGGGTGAGAGCGGAAAGAGCACGGTGATAATGCACCCCGACGCGTACAACCAACTCTTCCAGTTCACACTGTTCCAGTCGATCAGGGGTGATAATGTCGCTAGGGGGAAGTCCATGATCGCCGACAGGCTGGGTGACTCTATCGCCTGGGAGGGGCTCACGGTGGTCGATGATGGTACCTTCATCAAGGGAGTGAATGCCTCCGTTGCCGATGATGAAGGTGTGCCGAGGAGGCGTACGCCCCTCATCGAGAAGGGGGTGCTCCGTTCCTTCATATGGGACACGTACTGGGCAAACAGGATGGGTGTCGAGAGTACGGGAAACGCTAGCAGGAACATGCGCCAGGGCCTCGTGGAGATCACCCCCTCAAACGTCGTCGTCGAGCCTGGGAGGAGGCAGATAGTGGATATCGTCTCGGAGGTCGACAGAGGCTATCTGATAAGGGACGTCCAGGGGGCTCACAGCTCCAACCCGGAGTCCGGGGACTTCAGCGTCGTCGGGAACCCTGCGATCCTTATAGAGGACGGGGAGATGAAGGGCATAGTCCCTGGTCTCATGGTGGCGGGCAATATCTTTACTCTGCTGGAGAACGCCGTCGAGGTCGCGAGGACGCCTCAGGTGGTGTTCGGCCTGATCGGGCCGGAGGTCGTGTTCCAGGATGTCAGCGTCATCGCCAGGGGCCAGTGACCCCCCCACCGGGGGTCTCACTGGACGCCGCGTAGGCTGTAGAGGGGATCCCCGGTGTG
>DATLAV010000155.1:0-2914 GCA_035527235.1 Patescibacteria group bacterium
CGTTCATCTTCCAGTA
Organism: Patescibacteria group bacterium; assembly: GCA_035527235.1. Classification (GTDB taxonomy): domain Archaea; phylum Thermoproteota; class Bathyarchaeia; order TCS64; family TCS64; genus BS750m-G28. The sequence goes on from DATLAV010000155.1 coordinate 17, forward strand.
CCCGTTCGAGTTCACCCCGAAGTACGTCACATCCATCATCCTGGGTATCGTCCCAGCAGGTGTCCTCTGGTATGAGACGGTGCGCATCTGGAGGGACCGACCGAAATGACTCCGAAATCGGTCAAATATGCTAGAGATGAATCGATTACTAAGCGTTTCACTGTTCTAAAGTGTAGTATTATAGCCCGCCGTGGAGGAGGACTAACCGATGGACTCTAAGATACCGGTGTACACAGTATTGGCTGTAGTGCTGGGCGTCCTCTTGACCTCGGCTCTCCCTGCCAGCCTCACGCCGAAGCAGGGACCCATATTCGCGGCTGAATCTGAGGTTGAGGCCCCAGCCATGAAGGCCCCGGTAGAAGATGAGTTGCTGGGCTCACGCGCTGATGGAGAGATGGATTTCGCGACTCCCGCAGGTGGCGTCAGGACGAATCTCTTCGATCAGGCCTCACAGTACAGCATCCTCGTTGTGGACCTACTGGTAGCCCTGGGAGTCTACTTTGTGGCTAGGCGTCGGTTCGCCTAGACTTTAACCACTCGATCGTAGAGGCCCTCAGCCCTCTCGTTTACCTTTTTACTGGATATTTCTATGTGTGAGCCGGCTGTTTCGACTACTGCTGATGCCAAGGCCGACCCCATGCATGAGCACCAGATGGGGTTCTCACCCTCCAGGTACATCTTGAAGAAGCAGCCCAGGAAGACATCACCTGCGCCCGTGGGGTCCCTCACGGCGATGTCTTTCACTGAGGGAATGTCGAATGCTCCACGTTCCGTCATAAACGTGGCTCCCTCCTGACCCTTCGTCGCGATGGCCACCTCGACCCCAAGCCTGATAAGCTTCTTCAGGCTCCTGAGGCAATCCAGCTCCTGGGTGATATACGGCAGCTCCCGCTCCGAAGACTTGATTATATGAGTTCTGTGGAGCAGGTCCTCGTCGAACCATGCCCTATGTTTAATGGTTCCATCCGGCTGGACCTGCCTGATGAATCCCTGAGGGTCGAGAGCCAGGACATCCGCTTCTATCAGGGAATACGTTTTCTGAGGGATCTCCCCGATTATCGGAGAAAGCAGAACGGCCTCTGATACGTCGATGACGTCTTCCGGGGGGATATCCACGCAGATGCTCTCCACCGTCAACCGCCTCTCTGGAACACGATAGTCTAGTACGAATCTCGTAGTGGTCGCACCCTCGACGATATACTCCCGGACATCTATGCCTACACGTTGCAGTTGGGAGAGATGATCGTCTCTGATATCCGATCCTATCTTCGTGATGGCTTCTATTGCCCCTCCCATCTCTGTTACAGCCAGGGAGGCATAGGTCGGGGATCCTCCAATCTGCACCCTCTCCTCATAAGCATTGAAGACTCGGTCAACGGCTATGTGCCCGATGACGGTATAATCAGCCATCGATCTAATGTAGGCGGTCCTGTTTTAAAACAAGTGAGAAAAAAAGGGAAAAATTAGAGGATTACCCTCTTCCCGTCGTTGGCCAGGAGGCGCTCCCGCTTCGCGTTGATTTCACCCTGGACATACTTGATCTGGTCCTCAGTCAGATGCCTGAACCGGTTCTGGGTCTTCAGGTAGTCCTCTATAGGCTTCTGTTTAGGCTTAACATTCAGCTTCAGGACTCCGCCCTCGATCTCGTAGAGGGGCCAAACCCAGGTATCCACCATCAGCTTCGTCACCTCGATGCTCTTCGCCGGGTTGAACCTCCACCCCGTGGGGCAGGGCATGACGTTGTGGATATACCTGAAGCCCTTGATCCCCTTCGCCTTCTCCAGCGTGGCGCGCAGGTCCCTCGGGTAGGCCACGGAGTTCGTTGCCACGTACGGCACCTTGTGCTGGGCGATGATCATGGGTATCTCCTTCTTGTTGGCCTCCTTCCCCAGGGGGGTGGTCGTAGTCCATGCCCCGAAGGGGGTCAGCCCGCTCTTCTGGATACCAGTGTTCATGTAGGCCTCGTTGTCGATGCAGATCTGTATCATGTTCTCGTTGCGCTCCGCCGCAGCGGAGACCTTGCCGAAGCTGATGTCCCCGGTCCCGCCATCGCCGGCCCCAGAGACGACGAGGACATCCTCCCGGCCCTTCGCTACTAGAGCAGCCACTATCCCCGAGGCAGCGTCGGCGACGAATGAGAAGTGGAGGCCGAACTTCGGCAGCTTTATGTTCCTGGTCGCGCAGCCCGCGCAGGGACCCCCTCCATACAGGATTGTGTTGGGCCCTAGTATCTCCAGGATCATCCTCCAGAACAGGGGGCCTCCGCAGCCTGGACAGCATGTGGTGCCCCCGTTTATCAGGACCTTATCGTAGTACTCGTCGAATAGCTTGTTCGTTTCCATTTCACATCACCGGTCCGAGGTCGCGTAGTTCAACCCAGTCGACCTCCTCCATGACCTTTCCACTCTCATGGGCCTCCAGCACCCTGTCAGCCATGTACTCGACCTGGCGCATGGTCACGTCGCTCCCTCCTAGACCCACGAAGAAGTTCAGGAGCTTGGGCCTGTCATCCAAGGGATACAGTGCCCGGGCGACCTCCTGGACGACGATGCCCCCGCCGGCGGAGCCGAGGCAGGAGTTCCTGTCGACGACGCCGATGGCGTGGTACTTCTTGGCGAGGGCGCGGATCTCCTCGGTGGGGAAGGGCCTGAAGCCCCGGAGCTTGAGCAGCCCGATCTTCTTGCCCTTCGCCTGCATCTCATCGACCACGTCCTTGGCCGTACCCGTCATGGAGCCCATGGTCATGATGACCGCCTCGACGTCGTCGCAGGCGTACTCCTCGATGAACCCGTCGTAGCTCCTGCCGAACCTCTTCCCGTACTCCTTGTCGACCTCCTCTATGACTGTCTTGGCCCTGTCCAGGGCCTTCTGGACCTCCATCCGGCTCTCCGCAATGCT
>DATLAV010000156.1:0-2765 GCA_035527235.1 Patescibacteria group bacterium
CCTCGTGGTGCAGCTGGCCAAGCGGGAGTACGGGGTCATGGTGGCGGCGCCGAGCGGACCCGGAGGCACCGAGCTGGCGAAGGTCTTCGCGGACAGGCAGAAGCGGCTCTGGGACGTGCACAGCGGCATCAACGAGACGGGGGCGGCCCTGTACATGTTCCCCGAGCTGGTGGAGATGGACAGGGTGCCGGAGGACTGGACACCCACGCTGGACGTTGACCCGAAGCTACGGGAGTTCCTTGACCCCGACAGGGACGACTACGAGGTCGTCAGCCAGGTCAGGGAGGCGTGCAGCCAGCCTGACACCGACGACTTCAGCGAGGACGGCATCTACGGGCTGGGGAGCCCAAGGGACGCCGACCCCGAGGAGTACGCAAAGCGGTTCGAGGAACGCGTCGAGTTCGTCGTCGAGTTTATCCGCGAGTGGAAGAAGATACCGACGCCTCCCGCCTTTCAGGACTAGCTTTCCATTTTTTTATTCTATCCACCGTCAGAGCGCCACAGCTAATAACCCAAAAGTGAACCACGCCCTATTTAAAGAAGTAAAACAAGCCAGTAAAAAGAGAACAGCCTCTGTTTAGAGAGAGAAGAGGCTCATTTACATATCTTCTTGATTAATCGGAGGAAGTTGCCTCCCAGTATGCCCTTGATCTCTTCGTCCGAGTAGCCTCTGGCGACGAGGGTCTTGGTCAGGTTCGGCAGCTTGCTGGCGTCATCTAGTCCCTTCGCGATGGAGGGTACTCCATCGAAGTCGGAGCCCAGGCCTATGTGGTCGGTGTTTCCGATGACCTCGACCATGTGGTCTATGTGGTCCACGACGGTCTCCACGGTGACGGATTCGACCTTCTTTTTCTCCTCCTCGTCTCCGCCTCTCAGCTTAGCGAAGTCTATGTCTTTCAGGAAGAAGGGCACGTAGTTCACGCCTATCACCCCTCCCTTCTCGGCCAGAGCCTTGATCATCTCGTCCGTGAGGTTCCTCTTGTGGCTGCACAGGGCCCTGCAGTTCGAGTGAGACGCGATCACCGGCTCCTCGCTGGCCTCCAGGGTGTCCCAGAGCCCCTGATCGGTTATGTGGCTGACGTCGACGAGGATGCCCAGCCTGTTGCACTCCTTCACGACGTCTGCGCCGAACTCGGTCAGGCCTCCCTTGGATCTCTGCCACGTCACGCCGTCCGCGATCATGTTCCTGTTGTTCCAGGTCAGAGTTAGCCTCCGCAGGCCGATCGTGTGGTAGACCTTCAGCAACCGTAGGTCATTGACCAGGGCCTCTCCGCCCTCGAACCCTATCATGAAGGAGAGTCTCTTGCCGTCGTTAGCGACTATCTCGTCGTAGTTCTTCACCAGACTCACCTTGTCTGATTTCTCGATCTCGTTCAGGGAGTACCCTAGGACTTGGAGCATCCTGTGGGGGGCGATGGGGTTGTATATGGGCTCCACGAAGTGGGAGAACACCTGGCAGTCTACGCCGCCTTCCAGGAGCCTGGGGATGTCTACGTGGCCGTTGTCCGATCTCTCGTGGAGGGTCCTCTTCTTCGCGTCCCCGATGATGTAGGCGGAGTCGGGTAGGGTGGCTAAAACTCCGTCGCAGTGGAAATCTACTACGAGGGCCTCCTTGTGGAGGGCTAAGGCGTGGCTTTCTTGATCCTTAGTTAATTTCATGGCAATCGACCTAGTTATTATTTGTACTACTTATAATTGTCACTCACCTCAAGTTGAGGGTGTTCTCCGGCCCTTTTCCTAGAGCCCGTGAGACAGGGAGTATCAGCAAAGATAGAATTGCCAGCGTTATGTATAACGCTGTGGGTTGGAAGGCTTCGGCGAAGGCTCCTCCGGCTATGGGTCCGATGCACATGCCGAGCCCGTAGACGGCTTCATGTGTACCAAGGGCAGCCCCGAGGGCGCCCGGATGGGCTCCACCAGCGACGCAGTCGAGTATGACCGGCGTTATGATTCCTCCCGCGAAGCCAAAGAGGATCATGGGACGGAGGAAGCTTGCCACTCCATGTGAGAACGCGACGAGGAGGAGAGCGACGAACAAGAGAACCGAGGCCAGTGCAAGGGATTTCTTTACTCCCCAAGCCACAAACCTTTCAGCAAATAGGAAGCCCAGCCCCCTGAAGCCGTTTGAGGTTGTAATGAGCAGCCCCACCACGGCGGTTGTGATCCCCAGTTCTTTCATGTGCCCCGGCAGTATTGCCATATATATCCCGAGGATCAGGGCGTAAGGTATCAGAGCTGCATACACGTAGAACAGGTTTTTCAGGGCTTGATAGCTGACCCGTAGGTTACTACCCCCCTTTTTCCCTTCCAGATTGGGGCGAATGAACGCGAATATGATGACGGAGCTCACCACGTTGAGTGTCGACGCCGTCGCAAAGAGGAATGGAAACCCAAAGACTTCCGAGATCATGCCTCCGAGAAAGGGGCCCACCGCGAACGCCGTTATCCATGAAATATTGTAGCGCGCCATCGACCTGGTGAGCCGCTCTGGTGGGGAGGTGTCGGCGATGAGGGTGCTGGTTGCCACCCAGAACGCCGCGGATACGCCGCCCAGTAAACCCCGGACTAGTATTATTTCTGTCACGCCGGTGGTCTGGAAGAACGAGAGTGTGGCGACGACTCCAAGGATACAGGACACGGAGTAGAACCGGGCCCTATCGAACATGTCTAGGAGGACGCCAGTGATCAATGTCGACACGGTGTAGACGGCGTTACCGACTCCACCGATGATTCCAAGGTCGTAGTAGGAGGCTCCAAGTCCTTCA
>DATLAV010000157.1:0-9224 GCA_035527235.1 Patescibacteria group bacterium
CATCATGAACGTCAGGAGCCTGCAGAGACGGGTAGGTGCATCAGCCAGCTACTCCGACACCCAAGCCCTCGCCCTCCTCATATTGAAGAGGCTCGGTGAGACGGAGTCAATCTCCGAGGCGGCCCGCAGCTGCATGAAAGGTATCGAAGGCAGCTTCTCGGTGACCGGCGTCATCGATGACGGCACGCTGTTCGCCTTCAAGGACCCTGTGGGCGTCAAGCCCCTATGCTATGGGTGCAACGGCGACGTCCACGCCTTCAGCTCTGAGAGCGTCGGACTTGACATCAACAGTCTTGAGCTGCAGCACGAGCTAAGGCCGGGGGAGCTCATCACCGTGAGTGACAGCGGGTTCACCACCGAGCAGGTCGCCCGAGAAATCGGCAGGGCGTTCTGCTCATTCGAGTTCGCATACTTCGCCCGCCCCGACTCCAAGTTCAACGGTAAGTACGTCTATCAAGCACGCAGGGACTTTGGTGCAGCTCTCGCCAGGGTCTACAGGGAGACAGCCCTAAGGTGTGACGTAGTAATCTCACTACCGGAGACGGCCAACGACGCCGCCTACGGCTTCCATGAGGAGTCAGGCCTACCTTGTGATATGGCGACCCGCCGCCATCGTTACGTCACCCAGAGGGCGTTCATCGTCGACTCCGTGAGCAGGGAGAACGTCATCTACAGGAAGGTCAACCTGCTCAGGGACCGGGTGAAGGGCAGGAACTTGGCTGTAGTCGACGACAGCATAGTCAGGGGTGACACCACCCGGACAAACGTCAGGAGGTTCAAGGTCGCCGGCGCAGGGGAGATTCACCTCTTCATCACTTTCCCCAAGATCATCGGTCCATGCTTCTACGGCATCGACATGTCCACCTACGGGGAGCTCATAGGAGCCCGCCTGGACGCCGAGGGGATTGCGGAGGAGCTCGGTGCCGACAGCGTAAACTACCTTCCCCTGGCAGAGTACGTTAGGGCTACGGGGCTTGGCCGAGATCAGCTGTGCACAGGATGCATTACCGGGAGCTACCCAACGCCCATGGCGAACGAGCTCGCTTCTAAGATGAGGGCCATCGTTGATGAAGGGAAGAAGGAGAAGGGACGCATCTACGAGTAGTGAAGCTATGAAAGAAGGAAAAGGTAACCTTAGCAGCGTGTCAGGTACCTGTCGAGTTCCCACCTCGTGACGGTGGGCCTGCTCTCCTCCCAGCTCTTCCCAGTGAACTCGTTGTACTCCTCGAACTCACATCGCCTGAGGTTTATGAGATTCATCGTCATGTATGAGCCCAGCGCCTCAGAAAGAAGGGAGTCCTTGGTGAAGGCGTCGACGGCCTCCCCGAGATGCTCCGGGAGGGTGTCAACGTTCAAGCTGTCCAGCTGCGCCTCCGTGAGGTGGTAGACATTGGCTGAGATGGGCTCGTTGGGATCAATCTTCTTGGAGATGCCCTCCATCCCCGCCTTAAGCATCGCCACCGCCGTGAGGTAGGCGTTGCACGAGGGGTCTGGGTGGCGGTACTCGATGCGCGTAGTCTTGTCGAGGCCCTCAGGGTACTGGGGCACCCTGACCAGGGCCGACCTGTTCCCGTAGCCCCACGCGATGTAGACGGGAGCCTCGTAGTTGGGTACAAGCCTCTTGTAGGAGTTGACGATGGGCGCCACAATCATGGAGAGGCCCTTCGCATGGCCCAGTAAGCCCCCGAGGTAATTGAGTGCCGTCTCCGAGAGGCCCTCCGGTATCTCCGGGTCAGAGAAGACGTTGCCGCCCGTGTCGAGGTCGATGAGGGACTGGTGGACATGGCAGCCGCTCCCGTTGATCCCCCAGAAGGGCTTTGGCATGAAGGTCGCCAGCTTGCCGTGCTTCTCAGCGATGGTCTTCACCGCCAGCTTGTAGAGGACGACGTTGTCGGCCGTCTTCAGTGCGTCGGCGTAGCGGAAGTTGATCTCCTGCTGACCCTGGGCTGCCTCGTGGTGGACCTTGTCGAGCTGGAAGCCGGCGGCCTCGAGGCACATCATCGTCTCCATCTTGATGTCCTCCGTGGGGTCCAGGGGAGGGAGGTCGAAGTACTCCCCCGAGCCAAAGGGTTCGATGACGCCGTTCTCTTGGGAGACGTAGAAGTACTCGAGCTCAGGGCCCGTGTTGAAGCCGTAGCCCTTCTCCTCGAGCTCCAGGACCGTACTCTTCAGGAGACCCCTGGGATCCCCCTCGAAGAGGGCCTTGCTGGGCGTCGAGATATAGCAGAACATGACGGCGATCCCCGGGGTCTCCCACATGGGGATGAGGAACGTGGAGGGGTCCGGGTGGGCGATGAGGTCGCTGTCGTTGACCTCCCTGAAACCCTGAATGGATGAGCCGTCGAAGCCTATGCCGTAGGTGAGGGCGTACTCCATCTCGTACTCCGGGACGAGCATCGCCCTCGGGTTCCCGTTCAGGTCGACGACGATGAGCCTGATGTACTTGATGTCATGCCTCTTGATGAGCTCCATTACGGGCTCAACAGCGTCCTCTTGGGTCAAATTGAAATCAACCATAATGGAAAACCCCATAATGCTTCATACATATTAAAGTTATGGAGAAATATCAATACAAATGTATAGTAAAAGACCCTTATAATATCATATATGTATAGTGGTTCCGAAAGGCCTTGAGAAACCTATACAAACGTTCACCTCAGAGGCTACTCATCGGATCTACTCGTCAGTATCGCACCGACGAGGATGGCCACTCCGCCCAGCACCGTGGTGAGAGACGGCATCACCCCGAGGATGAGCGCCTCCCCCGCGAATGCGGCGACGGGTTCAAGGTAGAGCCAGACCGCGGCCTTGACGGCCTCCAGCCTCAAGAGGGCGAAGTTCCACAGGAAGTAGCCGAGGCCAGAGCAGACAAGGGCCAGGTATAGGACACTTGTCCACTGCTGTGAGTTGAGCTGGTAAAGGAGCCCCCAGTTCGAGGTCAGGGAGAGGGGGATGAGCGCCAACGTCCCGAAGACAGTGACGTACGCAGTCACAAGGACGGGCCTCCCGATCCTCTTCATCAGCCTCCTACTCAGGGTCGAGTAGATCGCCCAGCAGGCGGCGTTCAGCAGCAGGAAGGCGACGCCAACGTAGAATTTCCAGTCCACGTCAGAGACGAGGAGGTTCGGGACGGTGATCAGCGCCACACCCGCGAGCCCCATCCCTGTGCCCAGATACTTCCTCGCGCCTGTCCTCTCCTTCAGGACGATCGTGGACATGAAGCCCGTGAGGACTGGGATCAGGCCGACCACCAGGAGCGCGGAGACCCCCGCACCCGCGTACATGACCCCCGTGTACTGGAGCCAGAAGTAGACGGAGATGCTCAGGACTCCGAGGACCGCCAGCTTCCTCAGGTCGCCGCTCTCAAGCTCGGACCCCCTCATCCGGTCCTTCACGATGAAGAGCGTGAAGATGGCGGAGGCGATGACGAACCGGACGGTGGCGAGGAGGACGGGGGTCAGGGTGGAGAGGACCATCCTTGCCGCCACGAACGAGAGCCCCCAGATCAACGAGACCGTCACAGCTGCTATGGTCCCGATGCGAGTCCCATGATCACCTTCCACGTGCACTCCTCCACGAAGATGAATGAACAGCCTCCACCCTCAATGTATATTAGGTTATTGGGGAAAAAAACATACATATGTATATTTATATCGTCGATATTGAGACATGTGTATAGGTGAGTATGATGTTCGCACTTGATGAAATCGACAGGAAGCTCCTCAAAGAGCTGCTGAAGGACTCCAAGAGATCCTACCGAGAGCTGGCGAAGGCCATCGGGGTCTCCACCGCCACCGTGATCAACCACGTCCAGAGGCTTGAGTCGGCCGGAGTGATAAAGGACTACGCGATCCGCCTCGACCACGAGAGGCTGGGCTACGAGCTCACGGTGATAACGGAGATAACCGTTTCCAAGGGCAAGCTCCTGGAGACCGACGAGGAGATCGCGAAGCTTCCCTACGTCTGCGCAGTATACGACATCACGGGACTGACGGACGCCATGGTCGTCGCCAAATTCAAGAGCAGGAACAACCTCAGCGAGTTCACCAAGAGGCTCCTCGCCATGCCCTACGTGGAGAGGACCAACACCCACATGGTCCTGACGACGATAAAGGAGGACTTCAGGCTCAAGGAAGACCTCTAGGGAAGCCCCAATTCTTCATAAAAAGGGTTAGAGGGCCCTCTTCAGAGCCCCGCCCGGGAGCGCACCCGTGTGCTCCCCGCCGTCCACGACCACCGTGCCGTTGACGATGACGTAGGGTATCCCCGAGGCGAACCTGTGGGGGTCGACGAAGGTGGCCTCGTCCTTGACGTTGTCGGGGTCGAAGACCGCGATGTCCGCCTTGAACCCCTCCCTCAGGATACCCCTGTCCCTCAGACCCAGCTTCTGGGCGGGGGCCGAGGTCATCTTCCTCACCGCCTCCTGGAGGCTCAGCACCCCCTCCCTCACGTAGTGACCGATCACCCTCGGGAACGTCCCGTAGAACCTGGGATGGGGCTTCCCCTGGCCCAGGATGCCCCGGGGAGCTACTGCCCTGCCGTCGGAGCCCACCATCCCGTAGGGGCTCTGCATGATCCGTCTGACGTCTCCCTCGTCCATGGCGAAGGAGACGATCGAGACCTGGGAGTCTTCCATTAGGAGGAGGTCGAAGATGGCCTCCATCAGCTCCTTCCCCTGTCTCTCCGCCATCTCCGGCAGCCTTAGCCCCTCATACTGGGTGTTGTTCTTGGCGGAGGCGATCATGATGGCGCCCCAGTCCCGGTCCAGGACCGACGGGTCCCCCTTGATCCTTTTTCTCGTCTCGGGGTCCTTCAGCCTCTCCAGCAGCCTGTCGGAGCCCCCCTCCAGGGCCCAGCGGGGCATGTACGCCGAGAGGCCTGTGCTGGAGGCGATGTAAGGATACTGGTCAAAGGTGACGTCGACGCCCCGCCTCCTTCCCTCGCCGACGAGCCTCAGGGAGTCGACGGATTTCCCCCAGGTGGGCTGGCCTGAAGCCTTGAAGTGGGCGATCTGCACGGGCACGTTCGCCCTCTCACCGATCTCGATGGCCTCCTCAACCGCTTTGAGCAGCGTCTCGGCTTCACCCCTTATGTGGCTGAAGTAGATCCCCCCGTAGCTTGAGACGACCTTCGCCAGCTCAACGACCTCGTCGGTCTTGGCGTAGACGCTAGGGGTGTAGATGAGCCCTGTAGACAATCCCCACGCCCCGTCATCCAATGCCTCCGCGACGAGCCCCTTCATCTCGGCGAGTTCGGAGGCGGTGGGCTCTCTGTCCTCGTAGCCCATCACGTTCTGCCTCACAGTACCCTGGCCCACGAGGGGCGCGACGTTGAAGGAGGCGCCCTGCCTATTGACCCGGTCGATATAGTCCCCCATAGAGACCCAGTCCAGCTCGAAGTCGTCGCCGAGACTCGCTCTCATGAACCTCTCCCTGTACTCCTTGACGGAGGCGTTCATGGGGGCGGCGGAGCTCCCGCAGTTCCCCACGACCTCAGTGGTCACCCCCTGCCTCACCTTGCTCTCCACCCTCGGGTCCATCAACAGGCTGTAGTCCGAGTGGCTGTGGATGTCGATGAAACCCGGGGCGACGACGTGCCCCCCGGCGTTGATGCGCCTTGAGGCGTCCGCGTTACTCAGGCTGCCTATCGCCTCGATCCTGTCGCCGACGACGCCGACGTCGGCCTTGAACCAGGGGTTCCCGGCCCCGTCGATGACTCTTCCCTTCTCGATCAGGAGATCAAACTTCAAATTAACTCCCCAGATATGCTTGACCCCCGATCTTAAAGAGTTTAGGAGGGGCTAGGCCTTTCCGACGGCCCTCAATCCGGTCATGTAGTTCTCGTGGATTGCCTTGGCCGCCGTGATGATGTTCCTCTGCTCCTCCTCGGGGAGGCTGTCCCAGATGTTGGGTCCTATCTCCCTGCCGACCCGCGTTGGGACGTTGACGTTGACGGCCTCGGGGAGCCCCGGAAGATGCATCGAGTCCGCGATGCTGTAGGTCTCACCCCTGTCCTCGAGGATGGACCTCACGATGTCCCTGAACCCAGCGGCGGGGCCCACCTCGGTGCCTCCTATGATGTCCACCACCTTTTTGGAGACCCCCCTCACGTAGCTCACGACGCCCTCCCTGTCCAGCGTCTTCCCAGTCGCCTCAAGGTACTCCTCAAGTGGCCTGCCCCCGATCCCCACTGTCGACCAGAGGGGATAAGCCGCCGACCCATGCTCCCCCCCGACGAAGCCGTCGACCTTGGAGATTGGCTCCCCCAAGTCCATGGAGAGCTTCGTCCTGAACCTGAGGGTGTCCGGATGGTCCCCTGTGCCGATGACGAAGTCGGCCCCCGAGACCCTCTTGAACAGGCTGGCCATGGCGTCGACGGGGTTGGTGACCAAAACCCACCTCGCGTCAGGGTTGCGGGGAGGCATCACCTCAGCGATGAAGTTGACGATCTCTGCGTTCGCCGCAACCAGGTCCCTCCGATCCATCTGCACCCCAGGGATCCGGGGCTTACCCGGGCAAACGACGACGAGGTCCGCGCCCTCGACGCCCTCGTCCTTCTCATATGTGTTGATCTTGACATCATACCTGAGACTCGCGGCGACGTGCCGCAACTCCTCCCCGAAGGCCCACGACTGGCCCGGCTTAATGTCCACCAGCGAGATCTCGTCCGCAAGCCTCTCGTTGAAAAGGGTATAGGCGGTCGGCCTACCAATCCTCCCGTTGCCTACAACGGCGATATGAACGCTCATATCAATCAACTCTTGTTATCCTCATGCCGTTTTAAACCTTCGACTTCAGAGGAAAAAGGGTATATATAAGGCAACTTCGTGTGATCCTTGAATTTTCAATGCTGTCTAAATCTAAGTCAGGTTCACCTGGTGGTCAAGAGTCAACCTCGACGAGGCCGCAGAGGACCTGAAGACACTTCGGTCGAGCCCCTGGATATCCCCACCGACGACTACGTCATGGCCCTCAACATCGAATTCCGGGAGAAGTACCGGGTAAGGGCGGTCATCTACCAGAGGGAGGCGGCGCCCTTCATCCTGAGGAATCGAGACCTCTGGAAGAAGGTGTTCATTCTACTACCCAAGGAGCAGGATGACGCCGTTCCCCCTGTTCTTCGTCGATAAACCCAGGTTCGAGGTCGCCGAGGAAGAATCCCAGGAGATCCCGAAATAAGCGAGCTTGGGGATCGCCCTCTCTAAAAAGGAAAGGGTACGATCACTCGTCCCTGACCCTGAGGTACTTGTGCCTCTTCTCGCTCGACGGAGAGACTCGCCTCCTGTAGACCTCAATGAGCCCCTTGCGAATCAGGCCCGGGATCACCCCCGCCTTCTTGAGAGGGATATCCTTGGCCATGAGCTCGCCGGCCCGCAGGATCAGCTCGTATACGTCCCTCTCTATTCGAGACAACTCCTCTATCAAATCGATCCACGTCCCGGAGCGTTTCCTCGTATTTGATTTATGCTCAGTCTTTAAAAACACCTCGACGGAGATAAGAAGGATTTAGGGTTTATGTTGCTATCTTGATCGCATGGTCGTATCTGATAAGAAAGGGGTTTTCATGCCTCAAAAACTCGTTCCTTCCAGGTCTTTTTCGTCCCTCGGCATTCCTGCGGGACTTTCATTCCGGTTAAATATATGTTCTTGATAGCCAATAAAATTTATGTAATTCCAATATATACTATTATGTATTAGGTTTCATGGGAAATAAATCGTCTGCCCTAAAAAAGATATACGTGATGGACTTGTTACAGCCTAGTGAAATGTTATGCAGGACTACGACAGGTTCTATTCAAAGCTGGGTAGGTCCTTCAAGCCCGGCGTCCTCACGACGGTCGTACTCAAGGCCTTCGATCTCATGAAGCAGGGGAAGAAGATCATATCTCTGACGGGGGGAAGCTACGACGTTCCCTCGATGCCCTGGCAGGAGGTGAAGAGCATCTTCGCCGAGGCCCCCTGCGAGGCGTGGTCCGAGATGCTCCAGTACGGCAACACCACTGGCACTCCCCAGCTGAGGGCTGAGCTCGCTAAGTTCATGGCGGAGGCCTCCATCGAGTCGGATCCCGACAGTGAGATCATAGTGACGACGGGGTCCCAGGAGGCCATCGACCTCGTCACCAGGGTCTTCATCGACCCGGGGGACGTGATCATCGTAGGCGCCCCTACGTACCTCTCCGCGCTCTCGGCGTTCAAGCAGATGGACCCGGACTTCATGGAGGTGCCCATCGACGCCGACGGCATGGACGTCGACGTCATGGAGTCAAAGCTCAAGAGGCTGAAGGCAGACGGGGGGAGCGCGAAGCTTCTCTACGTGATCCCCAGCTTTCAGAATCCGACGAGCACGATGCTCCCCATGGAGAGACGGAAGAGGATCCTCGAGCTGGCGGAGGAGTACGACCTCCTCATCATGGAGGACAACCCGTACGGCTACATCAGCTTCGAGGGCCCCATGCCGACGCCCCTCGCCGGGATGGACAAGTCGGGACGGGTGCTCTACACCAGCACCTTCTCCAAGATCGTCTCCCCGGGGATGAGGGTCGGATGGCTGAAGGGCGACGGGGAGTGCATCGCCAAGATGGCCGAGGCGAAGAGCCGCATCAGCATCATGAACGACGGCCTCGCCCAGTACGCCGCCGCAGAGATGTTCCGCAGGGGCGACGTCGCCAGGCAAATACCGAAGGTCATCGGCGTCTACAGGAAGAAGAGGGACGTCATGCTCGAGTCGATGGAGACCAGCTTCCCCAAGGAGGCGGAGTGGAACGACCCCAGGGGCGGCCTCTTCCTCTGGGTGAAGATGCCTGAGCACGTGAACACGACGGAGATACTGATGGAGGCCGTGGACAGGGGCGTAGCCTACATCCCTGGGAGCAACTTCTTCACGAGGCCGGTGCACAACTACATACGCCTCAACTACAGCCTGCCGTCGGAGGCCGACATCGTCGAGGGGATCCAGATCTTCGGAGACCTACTCAAGGAGAAGATCTAATCTCACCTTTTTCCCTTTATTCCAGAGAAGATCTAAACTGCTGGCAAGTCGCCGTCGGTCACTGGTATAGTTGACGTTAAAAATCTCTGATCGCCACAACGGCAAGAGACATCAGATGGTGGATGGGTTGGATGGCCTTTCTAAGTCATCGTCTCTAATCTCAAGAGCTCAGTTTCTGCTCCTGAAGAGGGTGTAGGCGATGATCAGTACCCCAACGATGATCGCTTCACCGGCCA
>DATLAV010000158.1:0-3628 GCA_035527235.1 Patescibacteria group bacterium
GGTGCCGGGCCCTACTGCTACCAGCTCGGCCACTGTCCTGAGGGGCGATTCTCCTGCGACAGGATGCAGGAGGTCGCCGAAAAATACAGTAAAGAAACACGCGGATGATTATAATAAAAAGGAGTGTTTAAACCCTCTTCAGGACCCTTCCGGGCTTCGCTCCCGTGTGCTCCGCTTTCTCAACGATGGGCACCCCGTTGACGAGGACGTATTGTATACCCGTCGGCTTCCTACGCGTCTCCAGGGGGGTCGCGGTGACCTTCATGTTGGGTAGGTTCATGGCGACGATGTCTGCGTAGTACCCCTCCTTGATGACGCCCCTCCCCTCAAGCTTGTGTCGGACGGCGGCCTGCGTTGAGGTCTTGTGTACCGCCTCCTCCAACGTGAGGGCCTTCATGACGTTGACGAACTTGTCGAAGAACCCCACGAAAGCTGAGTAGATGCTAATCCCTGGTACTGACCACGGCGCCACCTTCGACTCGTACACATAGTCGTCGACCCCTGTGTCCAGACCAACGGCGCTCTTGGGGTGCTGATAGAAGATTGCATGGTAGTTGGCGTATGGGTTACTCGCCGCTCCGACCGCAGACTTGGCGTCGGGGTCCTCAACTATCAGGTCGAACCACGTGTCCAGTGGGTTCGCGCCCCTTGCCTCAGCGATGTCTGCGATAGACTTGTCCACCGCCTCGGGGTCCTTGTGCGCTAGAACGGTGATGTTCTCCGCCCATCTGGGGTTGGTGTTCGGGTTGTACGCGACCCTGATGAAGAACTTGCCCCTCTTCATCGAGTCCTTAAGCTCTTCACGGAAGTCCTTGACTTTCAGCCACTTGGCAAACTCCTCCCGGGAGCCGAACTCCCTGAGCCAGGGCATGAATAGTGCGCACAGGTACTGGGAGCCGCTGAACTTCGTTGGGAGCACAGGGGGGATAACGTCGAAGCTGATGTCCAATCCCTCCTCGAGGGCGGCGTCGATGTAGGTGAGGGTCGCCCTCCTGTTCGCCTCCTCCAGCATCTCGGGCCCTCCCTGGGGGTTGATGTACCAGCCGGTGAAGAGGTGGGCGATATTCATCCTCACCTTCGACTGCCTGCAGATGTCCAGGATCTCGGTGATGCCATCGATCTTGTCGTGCTGCCTGTGCCCAGCCGCGATGTCCCGTCTCCTTCCCGTCCTTCTGGAGTGGGGGCAGAGGACCGCGCCGTACTCGTTTAGGACAGTTGCGTGCTCCACGAACTCCTCCCTGTCGGCGAAGGTGTCTGGGTCGTAGTCGAGGCCATAAGACATGCCGATGCAGCCCTCCTCAAGGGCCTTCCTGATCTCTTCTGACATCTGGTCTCGCTCCTCCCTGGTGGTGGTGCGCATCCAGTCGTCGCCCATCACGAACCTTCGGACAGTGCCGTGGCCGACAAGGGGGGCGTAGTTCACGGAGAATCCCCGCCCCTCGACGACC
Source organism: Patescibacteria group bacterium (assembly GCA_035527235.1). GTDB lineage: Archaea > Thermoproteota > Bathyarchaeia > TCS64 > TCS64 > BS750m-G28. The sequence goes on from DATLAV010000158.1 coordinate 1,449, forward strand.
TTGAAGTAATCGCCCATAGTGTGCCAGTCCACCGTCCAGCCGTACTTCTCCTTCATGAGGGCGTTGATTTGCTCCCTGGGGAACGTGGTCTTCTCGGGGTAGTACTTGTACTTGATAAGCTCATAGAGGTGCTCTCTAGCCCTGCCGGGCAGGCTGATCTCGTCGCCGATGGGCGCGGGAGAGCTGCTACACTGTCCACCGATGAAAGTCGTCACACCTTGGTGAGCGAAGCTCTCGCAGAGGTGGCTGTAGAGGAGTCCCGTCTCTGCGTGGCTGTGAGAGTCTATGAACCCGGGGACCACAGTCAGCCCCTTCGCGTCGATCACCTTCTTGGAGTCGCCCTTGACGTCGCCGACGCCGACCACCTTGTCGCCCTTGACCGCCACGGAGCCCTTGTAGGCGCCTTTCCCTGTTCCATCCACGATTGTCGCGTCTTTTATCAGAATATCATATTCATCCATTGACAATCGTTCGTACTCAGCACTTTCATTATTTTAGATCTATGCTTATAATTTACCTCTGAGATCGATTGCAACCTCATCAGGTTCACTGGAAGATGGTTGACACGTGTACGATGGAGGGTAATCCCCCTATATGGGAAAACGGGAGGGCTTTCATCCCTACCAATTAGGGGATACCTCTCCTTGATGGTCATGAGTCAGATGTGGGCTTCAGTACCTCCAGCTCTCCGTGTCGGCCCCCGGGGGAGCCGTCCTCGTGATGTGCTCCGCCATCTCCCTGACGTGGCGCTGCACTAGCTGGTACCTGTCGTAGGCGGACGGTTTGCTGCTGTCCCCGTACCAGCAGTGGCTGTACCTGTCCCCGTAGACGACCTGCCCGTTGTAGTAGGGGTTCTCCGTCTTCACGAGGAACTCTTCCATCAGGTAGACGGCGTTATTCAGGTAGAAGGCGTCCATGTCGCCGCAGAAGATCCTGATCTTGCCCTCCAGCTTCGGTCCGAGGGTCGCCCAGTCCCGCTCCAGTATGTGGCGGAGGTCGTAGTTCTCCCTCCAGTACTCCGCGACCGAGGGGTCGATGACGCCGGTCTCCTTGTTTCAGGGGGGCTTGACGTAGCCGTTCTCGTTGACGGGGCCATAGGTCGCGAACCAGACGTCCCACTGGCCCCCGGACCTCCCCTTGGTGCCCTTCACCAACTCGAGGTGGTTCTCGTCCTCGACTGTGTAGAGGATCTCCCCGACAGTGGTCCTCATGCCGGGTCTCACCGCCCTTCTCCACCTCCCCTCCACGTAGTAGGCGTTACCGTCGTCGTAGATGTTGACGAGGCTGAGGTCCCTGAAGTCGATGGAGTCGGGGCACCACGCCCAGCAGCCGTTGTACATCTCGGGGTAGAAGACTTGGGTCGCAAGGGCCTCCCAGCCGCCGGTGGAGCCCCCCATGGTGGTGCGGGCCCAGCCCTCCCCGATGCCCCGGAAACGTTCCTCTATGTGGGGTATCAGCTCGTGGTTGATGGCATCGCCGTAGGGGCCTATGTTCGCCGAGTTCACCGCGTAGCTGTCGTCGTAGTAGGGGTTAGCATGCTGGATGCAGACCACGATCATCCTGGGGAATCCCGGGGACGTCCAGTCATTGTACAGTCTGTAGGCCTCCCTCTGGGCGATGACGTTGGGGGCGTCGTAGTACTCTCTCTCCCTCGGGACGTCGGGGCCCGTGGAGTCCTTTACGTGCTTCCTCGGCGCCTGCTTCAGGGGCTCGGGCTCCAGGTCGGCTTCGGGGGGCTCCTCCCTGAAGCCAGCGTAGAGCTCCCTCCTGAAGTGGCCGTGCCAGACGAGGAGGGGGTACCTGGCCTCCGGGTGCTCGTCGAAGCCGTGGGGGAGCAGGACGACGGCCCCGAGGTGCATGGGACGTCCCCAGAACTCTGTGAGGAGCTTGCTCTCAATCCTAACGTACTTGATGTACCTGGTGTCCTCTAAGTCCTCGAAGGGAGGGATGACCTGATCGAGCTTGATATTGATCGTCACCTTATTCTCGAGACCCATCTGGACCTTCACGGGTGTGCTGTAGAGGTTGCCGGGGGCTTTGTTCCACTTCTGTCCCTCCCCACGGTCCATGGGCATCTTCACCGTGTTATCGTCGGAGCGGTGGAATGTCTCGTAAACGTGGACCAGCGCCTGTACCCAGTACTCCCCGGCTGGCACCTCGTCGACGCTCCTGAGGGGGAA
>DATLAV010000159.1:0-2110 GCA_035527235.1 Patescibacteria group bacterium
AGGACGTCGTCTGGCGAGGAAAGACCGAAAATCTCGGCCCCAGCCTGGTTCATCGCGGTATAGTTTCCATCCATATCGAGCTGGAAGGCCCCGTCCCCTATGTTCTCGAAGAGCTCCCTGTACCTTGCCTCGGACTCCTTCAGCTCCTTCTCAAGCCCCTTCAGGCGGAGGGCCTTCGTCAGATTCGACAGGAGAACATCCGGTTTCGCCGGTTTGATGACGAATGCGTCCGCCCCCCGGTTGAGGGCCTCAACCGCCTGCTCGAGCGTGACCGAACCTGAGAGCATCACTATCGCCATCTCGGGGTTCTCCCTGAACTTCTCAAGGATCTCTAAGCCCCCCATGTCCGGGAGGTTGACGTCCAATATCGCCGCGTTGAACTCCTCGGACCAGGCGGCCTCGAGGGCGTCCTCGGCACAGTAGACGTTGACAACATCGTAATCCACGACCCGCAGAAGAGCGGCAAGGCTGTCGCAGAGGCTGACGTCATCGTCTACGATTAGAATCTTCAACTTCCCCTGGGATTCAGCAGGTCTATCATGGGGCGAGATGCCAGCGAGGAGATCGTCGCTTAGCCCAAGATCTCCACCTCGAAATCTAGCATCTGCACCCATGGTATCCCCGCCTTTATTGTAGACGGGAACGTCTTCAGTTAAAATAAGGAAATTGAAGCAATGATATGTACCCGAAATAGGGGAATGACCGAGCAAAACTCAGGTGTCGAGGACGACCCGTATCTCCCATCCGGACTCAACCTTCTCGATGAGCATGTTGTGGAACGTCACGGCCTTTATGGCGATGCCCTGCTCGTGACGCCCCAGTTCGAAGTGCTCCCCCCTGCACACCGCGTTAAGTCTGTTCTGGTCCTGATCGATGGCCAGCTCGAATCCAGAGAAGACCATCAGCTCCACCTCGTGGATGTAGAGGAGCTCATCCAAGAAGTTGAATAGCAGGGCCCCGATATCGTCTCCCTCGACCTCGAAGGAGCGGGACTCGTCCTCCATTATCTTCTCGATGGGGGTCATGGAGTTGAACATGGCCTTGGCGACGCTGCCGAAGGCCTCCTCCAGCGTATCACCCCAAGCCTCCACCATCAGGTCCGCGGTGGGCCCCTTCTCGGAGTACCTGTAACCCATACTACTCCCATTCTATGGTGGCCGGGGGCTTATGTGTTATGTCATAGACCACACGGTTCACCTCGGGCACCTCGTTTGTTATCCGGGTGGAGATCCGCTCCAGGACCTCCCAGGGGGCCTTGGAGAAGCTGACGGTCATCCCGTCGACGCTCTCCACGATGCGCACTGCGACGGTCTCCCCGTAGGCCCTCTCGTCCCCCTTCACCCCGGTGCTCTTAATGTTCGTCAGCACAGCGAGGTACTGCCAGGCGGTCTCCCTGAGGGGCGACGACTCCACCTCCTCGCAGACGATGGCGTCCACCCTCCTGAGGATGTCCAGCTTCCTCTCCGTGACCTCCCCCATGACTCGGATGGCAAGTCCCGGACCCGGGAAGGGCTGGCGCCGCACGATGGCCTCAGGCAGCCCCAGGCGCTCCCCCAGAGCCCTCACCTCGTCCTTGTAGAGGTCCCTGAGGGGATCGATCACGGCCTTGAACTCCATGTTCAGCGGGAGGCCGCCTACGTTGTGATGGGTCTTTATCCTGTCGGAGTGACGGCTGAGGCCAGACTCGATGCGGTCGGGGTATATGGTGCCCTGGATTAAGTACTCCGCACCCGACCTCCTCGCCTCCGCCTCGAAGACCCTGATGAACTCCTCGCCGATGATCTTCCGTTTCTCCTCGGGGTCGACGACCCCCCGCAACTTCCCGAGGAACCGCTCCTGGGCGCGGACGACGACCAAGTTGACACCCATCTCGCTGAAGGTCCTCTCAACGGTGTCGGACTCGTCCATGCGCATGAAGCCGTGGTCCACGTGGACTGCCACCAGCCGCTCTCCCAGGGCCCTGCTCGCCAGGGCTGCGGCGACGCTGGAGTCGACCCCCCCGCTCAGAGCGATGATGGCCTTGGAGTCCCCCACCTGAGCCTCGATCTCGGAGACGGCGCTGTCGACGGCGTCAACGGGCTTCCAGTTGGGCTGGCAGCGGCAGACCTCG
>DATLAV010000160.1:0-5504 GCA_035527235.1 Patescibacteria group bacterium
GGCGTCCCCCTCCGAGGGTAGATACGGCGGGTTGAACATGATGAGATCGAACCGCTCACCCTCCAACCCCTCGAATAGGCCACCTAGCACTAACTCTATCTCAACGACCACTTCTGCTGCTCCAGCCCTACTCCTAGCGGAGTCCAAGGCGTCTGGGTCGATGTCTACTGCGACCACACGGACAACCCTAGGATCCGAGGCTGCCTCGACCGCCAGGAACCCACTTCCTGTCCCCATATCAAGCACTGAACCCCTGAACCTCGGCCGCGCATGCCTCAGAAGCAGCTCGGAGTCCCCAGCAGGCCTATAGACACCGGTCATACAAGCAATGAAGATACGTCGATGGGTGAAAAGGCTGTCCCCGCCTGCCCATTTTCTTAAAAGAAGCCGGGTCGACCTTGATAGTGTATGATAGTCACCGTTTTAGGTTCAGGCGCTAACGGCGGCGTTCCACAGTGGGACTGCTGCTGCCCCAACTGCAGCCGTGCCCGGGGAAACCCTAAGCTTAGGAGGACCAGATCCTCCGTGGCGGTCTCCTTGGACGGGGGGCAGTATGTGCTTATAGACGCCACTCCGGACCTGAAGTTCCAGTTGGAGAGTGTTGGGCTGATCCCCAAGCCTGAGGAGGCAGAGCATGGACGCCAGAGCAGAATCAACACGGTACTCCTCACTCATGGCCACGGAGACCACACAGTCGGAATCGCTGAGTTCTCCACCGGGAAGAGCTTCGAGCTACCCGTCCACGGCCCCCCCGACCTGATAAGATTCCTCTTCGGATCCGACGATTATAGCAGCTTCTTCGGAGACTTGGGGAGGCTGGCCCGTGACTACGTCGTCCCCCATGACCTCATGGACGGGGAGAGGCTGGACCTCCTCGACGGGCTCAGGGTAACAGGCTTCGAGATAGACCATACCGACAGGATGAAGGACGGCTCATGCTTCCCGAGCAGCACATACGGCTACGAGCTAGTAGCCGATGGGAAGCGATTCGTCTACACTCCGGATCTGGGGATCCTGACCGAAGGTCTATTGGAACGGGTGGAGGGCTCGGACCTGTTCATGCTGGACGCCACCTTCTGGTGGAACGACGAGCTCACCAGGATCAGCGGGCTAAAGAAGACCTCGTACGACCTCGGTCACGTCCCCGTGGAGGAGAGCATTCAGATACTGAGGGGAGTAAACGTGGGGAGGGTGGTCTATACCCACCTGAACCACACGAACCCCATCCTCGATCCCAGTCAATCGATGACGACGCGAGTGGACGATGCAGGTTTCAAGGTCGCCTGGGACGGGATGACCATCGAGCTCTGACGGTCAGTAACCAATGCTGCTCCTGCCCTCGGTGACGAGGACGTTCAGCGCTCCGAGGTTGCTCGCGAGGCCCACGGAGGCCACAACCTCGCCCAGCTCTACGGCTGTCTTCACGTTCAGTACCTTGAGGGCGATCCTGGCGATGGGGTGAGTCGAGATGGAGCCCCCCAGCACGCCCACGGGCATTGGCATTGAGAGTTCACCCCTCAGGTTCCCTCCCTCATCCATCCTCCACGTCGAAAGGGGCTTATACCTGCCCGTGATGGCTGCGAATGCGTGCGCCCCTGCCTCAACGGCCCTCGTGTCGTTGCTCGTGGCGAGCAGTATTGCGGCGACGCCGTTCATGATCCCCTTGTTGTGGGTCGTCGCCCTGTATGGGTCGGCGTCGGCGAACGCGGAGGCTTCCAGGATGCCCTTGGCTATCTCTTCCCCGATCAGCTTCGGGTTAACGGAGGTCTCCACGTGGGCGACCCTCTTCGTGGCGAGGTTTGAGAGTATTTTCATCTTTACCTCTCCCCCCGTCAGTCCCTCCACCATGGGGGCTACCGCCTCGCACATGGAGTCAACAACGTTGGCGCCCATGGTGTCTCTCACGTCGACCATGAGCTCCACGATGACCATCCGCCCCACAGAGGTCTCCAGTGGCCTTATTTCAACGTCGGTGGCCCGCCGGCTCTTGGAGAGGGTGTTCGCCAGCTCCAGGATCTCGTCCTTGTGCTCTAGAACCCTCTTCCGTGCGCCTTCGAAGTCATTCACGTGCATGATCTGGATCTGACCGATCATCGTGGAGCCTGTGACAGCAGCCTTGAAGCCGCCCGTGGATCGCGTGAACTCGGCGCCCCTCATCGCCATGGTGATGACCGACCTCTCCTCGGTGACCATGGGGATAACGTGCTCTCTTCCGTTGACGAGGAAACCCGTCGCCAGCCCCATAGGGATCCTCATGACTCCTATCACGTTCTCTATCATCGTGTCGGCGGACTCGACGCTGAGGCTCCCCGAGAAGAGTGTGTCCACCTCGTCGTTGCTGAGTCCCGCCAGCCTCTTCAGCAGATCCCTCCGCTCCCTGGGGTCTAGGCTTTGGAGGTCAGTTGGCCCTGTCATAGCATTCATGAAAGACGGGGGACCCCAGATAAAGGTCTAGCTGGAACCACTTGATCTCGATGACATTCACCCCGATAAAATCAACTTAAGGTTGAGCTCTACGTCACACCTTTGGCTCTGATATGAGAGGACGTAGATCATTGAGATAAAAAAATGAGGGGAGAACCCTCTTCCAAACCTGTCCGGCCTGGGATTATCCCTGCTCCTCGGTCACGTAGTGGCTCAGGAGTTTCACAGTCTGCTCAATGTCGCCCAGGTCCATCATCTCGAAGGGGGAGTGGCTGTATCTGGTAGGCGTGGCGACGAGGCACGGCCTTGCTCCCCCCGCTATCATGGCCACGGAGTCAGATCCATAGTGCTCGAAGACGGCCTGCTGGTAGGGTATGCCGTTCCTCTCGGCCGTCGCCACAAGCTCCCGGATGGTCTTCACGTTATAGATTATGGCGCCGTCCCTGTAGGCCATGACTGGCCCCTTCCCCAGCTTGACGGGCATCCGCCCCTTGGGGACTGAGGGGTAGTCGCCGGCGATCCCGATGTCTAGGGCGATGGAGACGTCGAACCCCATATGAGCGAGGTTGCTTGCACCCCTAAGTCCATACTCCTCAAGTATCGTCGAGGCGAGATAGAGGTCGCACGTCAGATCCTTGCCCTTGATGCTCTCGGCGAGTCCCAGCATCACAGGGTAGGTGAACCTGTCGTCCATCGCCTTGCCGAAGACCCTGTCGCCCATCCTCTCGGTCTCTGGGTTCCAGATGATGGGGGTCCCCGGGTGGATCCCCTTCTCCTCGGCCTCCTCCTTACTCGCTGCGCCGATGTCGACGAAGACCTTCTCGACCTCGAGGGGGGCCTCACGCTCCTTTTCGGAGAGCACGTGGCCGGCAGTCGAGATGAAGACACCACGGATATCACCCTCGTCACCCACGACGAGAGCCTTCTGCCCGACCAGGGAGTAGGGGTAGCCGATCCGACCTATCCTGCCCCGGCTGAGCCTCAGGAACCCGTCCTCGGTGATGCTCCTGACGAAGTAGCCTATCTCGTCGGCGTGTCCGAATATGACGACCTTCCTACCCTCACCCGGGAGGTGTGCGACCACGTTCCCTATGTTTGTGTATTCGATCTCGTCTGTATAGGGCTTCAGGTCGTTCATGAACTCCTTCTGGACCCGTTCCTCGTGGCCCCCCGGACCAGGGAGCTCGGTGTACCTCTTCAGGACACTGTAATAATCCATTATTGATCCTCAAAGTTTAGACGCGCAGATTGCTTATAAAATGGGCGAGCTGGGTGCACCCCTTTTATGCCGTGGGGGATCTTCCGTTCATCATGACAGGAGAGGGAGAGATAGCCGAGCTCCTCGCCAACACGTCTCTGCTCATCCAGCCCGGGGACCTCATTCTGGTCAGCATAGATAAGGCTGAGGAGGAGAAGGTCATGACCGTCGTTGATACCCTGGAAGCGTTCTCCTCGGTGACCTTCGACCATGCCGAGGTCTCTCTGGCGCTATCCAGCGATGACTGGGATCGGTTGAAGGGGGGATTTGAAGGCTTCGAGGAGGAGGGACCCTACAGGCTCATAACCTTCGACATCGTCCTCGACCTCTCGATCGTGGGGTTCATGGCGGTGGTCTCGGCCAGGTTGGCGGAGGCGGGGGTCAGCATATATGCCCTCTCGACCTTCCTCAGGGACCACATCCTCGTCAAAGCGGAGGACGTCGATAAGGCGGTGGACGCCCTGACCGACCTCATCGAGGAGAGCAGGAGGAAGACTCAGAGGGGAAGATAGACCTTCACGAAGATATACACTGCGTAGGCCAGAGAGGTGGTGTGGAACGCCTTCCTGGTGTTCGTCCCGTAGTTGGCCGAGACTGCGTAAACGGTTAGGACGAACGTGAGAAGCCCGAACAGGTTGAGGACCGTTATAGCCTGGTTGAGGATCATCATTACCAGCGTAGACGATGCTCTGGAGGCTATAACTGTGGCAACGACGACGGAATCAGCAGTGACGGCATCGAGTATCCGCAGGGCGTGCTGAACGACCTGGGGGATTGAGGCGAAGCAGGTCATCACGCACATCCTTCTGCCGCTCCCCTCACCAAGCGTCAGGTTTGCGGCAAGGATGATGAGGATGCTTGGTATGATCCACCTTGTGTAAACACCCACGAAGTTGCCCATCGCCAAGAAGATTGACAGGGTGCCCCGGAGGGCCTCAAGGTCTATCTGAGTCTGCCCGTTTAAGGCAGCACCCATCTCCTGCATGTTAATAGGCAACTTGGCGGCGTATATGTAGCCCGCCAGCGACGCCAGTATAGCCACGAAGGTGAGGACTGAGAGCCCCCTCCACATGTCACCGCTCCAAATTGAGCTGAAGGTATCATAGGGCTTCTTGACTACTCCCACGAGGATCTCCATGAATGAAATTCGTTCCTCACTCACTTCTGAGCGCCTCCACCGGGTTGAGGTTCGAGGCTCTCCAAGCGGGGTATAATCCCGATACAACACAGGTTATTACGGCGAAGAGCAGTGTAATCGCCCCTAGGCTTAAAGATATTTCAGCTGTGACACCCACATAATCGCCTACAAATGTGCTCAACATGAAACCGAAGACAGCGCCCATGGTTCCACCTGCCATGCCTGTCATCACTGCTTCAGAGAGGAACATGACGAGGACGTCGGAGCTCCTGGCTCCTATGGCCTTTAATACGCCTATCTCACGGGTTCGCTCCATCACCGAGACAGTCATTGTATTAATTATGCCTACACCAGCAACCAGCAGGGATATCCCGGCTATGCCACTGAGAACTGCCTCTACCGTGCCAATGATAGAATCCACCATGCTCATGGCTGCGTCACTGGTGATTACGGATACATCCTCAAGGGCATCCTCTATTTCGTCAGATAGTTGATCGATGGAGTCTGGGTCTAATGCCTTTACCTGTATCGTCGTGTATTCTCCACCAGTCTCAAAGAACTGCTCATATGTACGTATGGGGATCATGAAACTTTCATCTCCTCCACCAAAGCTACTTCCAGACTCTTCCAATATTCCGACAATTCTTAAGCTGAGGGTTTTTTCCTCTTTGTTCACCACTGTAG
>DATLAV010000161.1:0-4121 GCA_035527235.1 Patescibacteria group bacterium
GTGGAGGACGTTGAGAAGATACTGGATCTCCTCGTTGAAATGAAGTCTGCCAGATGGCTCGAGAAGGAGAACCTTATCGTTAAAATTGCCTAGCAGAGGGAGGTAATGTAATACTTTTCACAGATCACTCGTCCATATCGATACTCCTTAAGATATATCAGTTGACTAACAGAAATGGGTTCAGAGGTATACCCCCTTTAGAGGCAGTCCGCATGAGGCGCATCCTACTACTGACGCTGATAGTACTGTGCTGCATCCCAGTTCTGCCGGTGAGCGCTCCCGGCACGACGCCCACGCTGAACGCAGAGCTGAAGCCCGGGGAGGGCACGGTATATGATTACATAGTCGTGGTGGGTAACGGGGCCACCGCGGGAGCCGACATCAAGGTCTTCTGGGACGAGATAGTCGAGTGGAACGGCGAGAACGGGCTCCTGACGACCACCGAAGCCTATCCAGATGGCAGCTTCGAGACCTACTTCTACGTCCCCATGTGCGATTACGGGATTCACTACGTCTGGGTAAAGGACTACTCCACCCACACGGTGAAGAATATCGTCTTCGAAGTCCATCCAATCGTTGTACTCGCCACCTCCGATGAGGGGCCAACGGGCACCGTCGTCACGTTGAGTGGCAGTGGATACACTCCTTACGGGGAGTGGGACCTCTGGTTCGGGGAGATCTACATCGGGATTTTCGACGTCGACTCTGACGGCACCATACTAGGCTCCTACATCGTGCCGGATACGGAGGTGGGCACATACACCGTGGCCGTACGTGACTGTTATAAGGAGGTCGAGGTGACCCTAGAGTTCACCGTGACCGCCCGACCCTATGTTGAGATCGATCCGTTGAGCGCCCCCTGGGGCACGATTGTATCGGTCCACGGATGCAACTTCGCCGCGTACGGGGAGAACGAGGTCGGCTTTTGGCTCTTCGATGACTACTATGAGTACGTCCTTGAGGTGCTTCAGGAGGACGAGGGATGGTACCCAGTCCTGACTAACGGGGACGGCTGCTTCGAGGCCTGGTTCACGGTCCCGGAGTACGAGAAGGGTAACTATGGGGTCTGGGTTCAGGACTCCCAGGGTTTCTCCTACGAAACGGATTTCAATATTGAGGGGGCGGTCTCCGCCTCCTTGGTCAGCGCGGTGGAGGACGTTGGTAGCAAGGTGGAGTACATCCAGTCAGTGGCTGAAGATGCTGGCAGTATGCTCGTGGAAGCGTTCCAGACCGCCGACAGCTTCTCAGACATGGTGAACGACCTCAAGAGTGAGGCCAAGGATGCCCTGCTAATGATCGAGGAGTTCAAGGATGTTCTGGAGTCCTACGACGACGACACCATCGAGGAGATTGCGTCGGAGGCCATCTCATCGCTCGAGTACATCCTCACAGTCTCCAATTCAACGGGCGACCTGTCGGGCTACGTAGAGGAGGCCCTCTACGAGGCGAGCGGATACCTCAGCAGCATCCAGGCCATCGCTGAAGAGGCCCATGACCTGGCCGAGGGCGTGTCCACCACGGATATCATGTCAGCCTCGGGCGTAGAGACCGTCGCGAGCAGCGTGACCGCGGCCAAGAACGCAATCATCGAGGAGTATGAGAAGATGATGGACGCAGTGGAGAGCGTGCTGTCTGCGGAGAGCTATGCTGAGGAGGTATACCACGGCGTGGTCGACACGGAGGAGCAGGTGAGTTCATACATAGGTCAGGTGAACAACAGGATTACCACCCTCGCCAACATGGTCACACTTGTTGTCCTGAGTGAGCACGGGGAGACCTACGGGGCGGGGCAGTATCTCAGGAACTCTGAGGCCAGCTTCGGAGTCCACGACGATGTCGAGAACTACAGTTCGGGGACCCGTTACCTCTTCCAGAGCTGGATATGCGGCAGCGGGGAAGGTTACTCTGGGTCCAGCTACGCGGCTGAGATCACGATGACATCGGACATCGTTGAGAAGGCTCAGTGGAGCAGGCAGTTCCTTCTCAGGGTCGACTCCGACGTGGATGTCGACGGTGCGGGATGGCACGACGAGGGCACGATGGTGAAGCTGGAGGTCAGACCGTCCGTGGGGGGCCTGGTGAAGATGGTGTTCACAGGCTGGACAGGAGACATCGAGTCCACATCCGACATGGTCCACGTCATGATGGATGAACCCAAGGTCGTGACTGCGAACTGGAAGTCGGATTACGGTCAGCTTTATGCGATCCTCGGATTCGCGGTGGCAGCAGTTGGCGTCACCGGGGCCATATCTATGAGCCGCTCGAGGAACGAGAGGGCCCGACTGGCGGAGATGAGGCTCAGGGATGAGTTCTTCGACGAGCTCATCGACGCCGCCGACGTCATCTACATCCAGGACGCAGCGAGGGCCTACTCAGCGACCGAGGAGAAGATCAGAGAGCTCATCGACGAGGCGGTCAGGGACGGGAGGGTCAACGGAAGCAACACGAGGGACGGGAGTGGGTTCATAACCCAGGACGCCCTCAGGAGCAGGATAAGGCGGAGCCTCGAGATGCCCCTAGAGGAGCCCGAAGTCTTCGAGAAGCCCATCGCCTAGCCATGGGCTACTGGTCGTTCATCTAGGGCTATTCAGGATCGGAGAAGTTCAGTATCTCTATCGAGAGGAGTTCCATCCCGTTGTCGGATAGCTCCATTCCGAGCTTCGCTTCCAGCTCCATCATCATCTCGTCCCGATCCATATGCCTGAACTCCTCGTAGGTCCTCTCCTTGACGATGTCCTTGAAGACCGATTTCAGCGGCCCCTCCCTCATCCAGCCCACGATGTCCTCATCGGATACGGAGGCACGCCCTGAGACCACCTTGTTGACGAAGTTGGCGACGTCCACGACGTCCTCGTTCACCCTGAAGGTCACCCTGCCGCTGAAACCGAAGCGGAGGCCGTCCTTGGTCTCGGGCCCCTGGAAGCGCGGTATCCCGAAGGGCCTCGTCCTCGGGGAGATGTCTACGAAGACGACCTCGTCGATGTCCTTGGGAAGGTCGTGCTCCCCCTGGGAGAAGACGTTGTCGTAGGTTCCCGCCTTGTAGAGGGCGGCCTTCTCGTGCTCCCTCAGCATGACGCGGTTGATGGAGCCCACATCCGGGTGCCCTTCATCTGGGAGCCTCCAGATCATGGGTGACAGGTCCTCCTGCCTCTCCCATGAGACGGTCCTGGGCCTCCTGAAGGCCCCGAGAAAGCTGTTCACTATGTCACGGCTTGTCGGCATTCACATCAGCTCACGTACAGTCCCTGCCGCTTGACCTCCATGGCCATCTCCGAGAGGCCGGGGAAGTAGTACTTGGACTCGTGCTTCCAGGCGACCTCGTCTTCGGAAAGCTCCTCTAGGATGCTCATTGTGAGCTCCCTATTCCTCCCCAGCTTCTGCATCAGCTCCTCGACGGTGACCCCCTTCTCGATCATCCCCCTGTCGGTGGAGACCAAGGCGATGACCTGCTCATAGTCAGGTGTGAGCTTCATGGGCTTTAGCTTCAGTATCTTGAAGCCGCTCTCCGCTGTCTCGATGTCGTCCAGCAGGCCCCTCTCGTATAGGCCTTCGACAGCCTTCTCAAGGTCCTCCTGGGTGTACTCGATGGCGGGATAACTCCTGCCGAACTCGACGCTGAGCTCGGAGAGGCCTATTATGGGTCCCCGTTCGATGGCCAGCTTGTCCGATAGGTCGAGTATAGGCCCTTGTAGCTTCTCGTGGTACTTCCCCCTGAAGAATATGGGGGGCTTCATGGCGTCCGCCTGGAAGAGCACGGTGGCGAGGCCCTTGATGCTGCCGAAGAGCTCGGGGTTGGTGTCCGCGAGGATCTTCAGTAGCTGCCTGTTCTGGACGGTGATGGCGGTGCTCCTCACCTCCAGTATCCTCTCAAGCTGCCTTAGGCGCTCCCTCACCTTGTCCACTATCTCCCTGCACTTTGCGACCTCGGATCGCTCCAAGGCGTCGGCGCCTCCCTTGGTGTCCTCCAGCACGGCAAAGGCCTCGCATAGGATCATAAGGTTGACGTACTTTATGCCGTCGGTGTCGATCTTGCCCATGGGTCTTGGGAGGCCCTCGGAGTACCTCACTTTCTCCTGGGTCCTCCTCATCATGTTGGTGAGGTTGAAGATCTGCCCCTTAAG
>DATLAV010000162.1:0-2919 GCA_035527235.1 Patescibacteria group bacterium
CCGTAAGGGGTACCCCGGCTACCTCTACAGTGACCTCGCAACGATATACGAACGGGCGGGGAGGATCACAGGAAAAGATGGCTCGGTCACGCTGATGCCCATCCTCTCGATGCCCGCCGGCGACATCACCCACCCCGTCCCGGACCTTACAGGTTACATCACGGAGGGGCAGCTCATCCTCCAGAGGGAGCTCTCCCTAAGGGGCATCTATCCACCCATGAACGTCCTCCCCAGCCTCTCCAGGCTCATGAAGGACGGTATCGGAAGGGAGACGACCCGTGAAGACCACAGTGACGTCTCCAACCAGTTGTACATGGCGTACGCCGAGGGCACCAGGGCCCGTGGTCTCGTCAGGATCGTCGGAGTCGTCGGGCTGAGCGATAGGGAGAGGACTTGGCTTCAGTTCGCCGACAGGTTCGAGAAGGAGTTCATCAATCAGGGTCCCTACGAGAACAGGAGCATAGAGCAGACCCTCGAAATCGCTTGGGACCTCCTCTCAATCCTCCCTGAAGACGATTTGATTCGGGTTAGAGAGGCTTACATCAATAAGTATCACCCTGCTCACAAGAGTGATTGATTGCCTTGTCCGTGACGACCGGAGTCCGGCCCACGAAGGGCTACCTCATGGAGATGAAGAGGAGGATAGGCTTCATCGAGCGGGGGACGGAGTTCCTTAAGCTGAAGAGGGACCACCTCGCCAAGGAACTCACCTCCTCGATAGACGTGCTGAAGGGTCGTCGGAGTCGCCTCCTGGAGAACCTCAGGGTCGCCTACAGGGCAGTCACCGCCGCGAACATCTCGCTGGGCCCCATCGAGGTGAGGAGCCAGGCCAGCTCCCTAAAGACGGGTCTAAAGCTCGAGGTTCTGCCCCGTGCCGTGATGGGCGTCAGATACCCCTTCATCAAGGTGGAGACGGAGCCCCAGATCACAGGTGAGCTTGACATCACCCTGAGCGAGGCGGCGGAGAAGGTCCTCAGCATTCTTGATGACATACTCCAGCTTGCTGAATTCGAGGCCCGGGTGGAGAGGATTGCGGACGAGCTGGGGAAGACGAACCGGAAGGTGAACGCGCTGGAGAACACGATCATTCCCAGCTATAGGCGGGTCATAAAGTTCATCGAGGATAAGCTCGACGAGGAGAGCCTCGAGGAGCTCGTTAGGATGAAACTCATCGGGGGTGCACTCGCACGACGTCGAGAGTGAGCCCAGGCCTCTCGTACGTGGTCATCAGAAGCCATGCTCTGCTAGCGGACCTCCTGACCCCGGAGCAGATGCGCGCTCTCGCCGGGCAGGAGAGCTTGGAGGGCTTCGTGGAGATATTGGCTGAGACGCCCTACGGTCATATAGCTATCGAAGAAGAGGGTGACGCCTCCATAGCCCTGGAGAAGGTGTTCTACGAGAAGTTCATCTCCAGAATGATGGGGATTGTGGACCTAGCGCCCATAGATATTGGCGACTTCCTTCAGTCTTATTACTATATTAGGTTCGAGGTCATCAACCTGAAGAGGATAATCAGGGGAAAATACAGTGGCCTTCCAGGCACCGATGTACTGAACTCCCTCATACCCATCGTTCCCTACAGGGTCAAGAGCTACGAGGAGCTCGTCGAGGCGCCAACCTTCGAGGAGGCGATCCGCAGTCTGGAGGGCACGCCTTACGCCCCCCTCATCTCAAGCCTAGAGCTATCAGAGAGGTACAACGCCCTCTGGCCAGTCGAGATCGCGTTGAACCACCTGAACGCCAGCGTGATATTCAAGTCCCTAGAGCATCTTCCTCAGAGTGCCAGGGACATCGTAAGAAGGATAGTGCAGGTTGAGGCAGACGTTGAGAACTTCCTCGTCGCAGTGAAGCAGAGGGGAGCCGGGGAGAGAGCTCATAGTGCTGAGGAGATGTTCCCGGCAACATACGGGATAAACCTCGATAAGCTGAGGGAGGCGATGGAGACCGACGACATCAGTGCTGTCATCCGGGGGCTGGGGCATCCCTACGACGAGATACTTGCACCTATCTACGAGGGTGACGTGGCGCTCATCAGGAGTCGTCTCAGGCAGCACATCTATAAAGTCGCCAAGAGGGGGCGAACTGCGAACGATTTCGGCTTCAACGCCGTAATGGCCTATCTCGTCTTCAGCGAGATAGAGAAGGACGACCTTGTGGGTATCGGATGGGGGATAACCCAAGGGATCACGTCCGAAGACATATTGAACTATCTGGCCATCCCTAACTTCGTTTAAATTCTTTAAAACTTTTTTTCAATCGAACTCTGTTTCTGGAGTTCATTAACTGAAGAACTACAGAGGCGGGCAGCATAAATTTTTTCAATTATTTAAAAATGAAGAAAATGAGGGATTGCCGAAATGGCAGCTAACCTATGAGCAATATCGCCACAATCAATCCATAAATGGCCAGACCCTCTCCGAGAGCGACGAATAGAAGAGACCAGATCGAAAGCTCTGGCTTCTCCATGAGCATCTCTGCGCCAGCCTTCACGGCCGTCATGATGCAGATGGCGGCGCAGAACGCCGAACCAACCATGGTCAAAGCTCCCATGAGAAGAGGCCAAGCAGTTTCAGGTATCATACTACTTTCACCTCCTCCTCCTGACATTATTAATCCTGTGCCAAGCACAATCACTACCGCTGTTAAAATCCCCCATAAATTCATTGTACCCATCGTGGATTTTATGCTCTCCTCGTCTCCTCCGCTCTTGGCTGCCGTTGTCACCAGTATCAGTCCAAGCATGGACGTGACACCCAGTATCAAGATCACCGAAGAAGAGACTTGGTCAGTTAGTAGCATTAAACCCGATAGGAGGCCGACGAAGATCAGTAGAGCACCGAATAGGTTCAGAACCGTGCCCCATACCGAAGACCTGTTCTTCTCAACTGCCGTCGAAGCGTTGATTATAGAACCCTGCGT
>DATLAV010000163.1:0-15656 GCA_035527235.1 Patescibacteria group bacterium
GGCGTTCATCCCAGACATGTCGACGACGGCTATGTCCGCCAGCGCCCCGGGGACTATCCTACCCAGGTCGGGGCGCCCTATCCCTTTCGCGCCTCCGAGGGTGGCGCTGTAGAACACCTCAGCCGAGGTCCCGGAGTGGCAGTCCCAGTCGGCGAACTTGGAGGTGTAAGATGCGAACCGCATCTCGTTCAGCATGTCCTGGGGGGCGCTATCGGTGCCAATGCTGACGTTCACCCCCGCCCGGAGGTACCTGCTATGGGAATGCATCTTATTCCCCCTCTTCGCGAAGACGACGGGGTCATGGGAGACGGTCGCACCGGACTCGGCCAGGATGGCGAGATCGCCGCCACCCACGGGGGGGTACGCCAGCAGCGGGTGACCGGCGATGGCCCACCCGTGGCCTATTATCAGGTCGGGTCCGAGAAGCCCTGTGTCCCTGAGAAACTCTACGGGGGTCTTCCTGTACATCCTCAGCATGTTCTGGAACTCGACGACCCACTGCCCCGCGTGAATGGAGACAGGGCACTTGAGCTCGTCGGCCTTCTCCCTCACCGCCCTCTGTAGGTCGGCGCTGTTGGTGTCGACCTTGTCGGGGTAGAGGGCGGGGATCAGTCTGCCGTCCAGGGCCCCCCGGTACTTCTCAACGTACTTCACGGCCGCGTCGAGCCTCTTGAGGCCGACCTCTAGCCCCAGCCACTTAGTCTGGAGGTTCGCGCCTTGGGTCCTCTCCCAGGTTCCGTCCGCAATGCCCAGCCCCTGGCATGCCCTGATCCCCAGCTCGTCGATGATCTGGAGGGTCCTTTTGGCCCCTAGGCTTCCGGCCATACCGATCTCGACGAGGGTCGTGTTACCGCTGAGGAGGCACTCGGCGAGGGAGTACTTGGCGAAGGTCTCCCTGTTCCCGTCGGTCATGCTCATCCCGAGGGCTGAAAGGTTCTCACCTAGTGAACTCATATAAAAATGCCGCGCGCCAACGTCCTCGATGAAGCTCTTGTCCTTCGGGGAGCTAGCCGCATGGATGTGGGTGTTGATCAATCCAGGCATGACGAGGCTGCCGGACGCGTCGATCCACCTGTCGACTTGCCCCGAGTACGTCTTGCCCACGTGCTTGATCCTCTGCCCCTCGACGACCACGACGCCGTCCTTCAGGAGCCGGTGCTCCTCGCCGTCGAAGGCCGCTATGAACTTTCCCTTGATACCAATTGACAATGTATTTACCTGACAGTAGAACAGGCGCGTTGAATATTTAATTCTGGGGCTGGAAAAAAGGGTGTTAGAGGCCTAGGAGCCTCTTCAGGTTCCTCGTGGCGGTGAGTCCTACGTCCTCCCTGGTGAGGCCCTTTATCTCCGCTATCTTCTCTGCCACGGCGATCACACCGGTGGGGTCGCCTGAGTCGGTCTCGGTGAGTATCCACTCCAAGGGGGTACGCCTTATAGCGTCGACGAGTTCTTCGTTTTCGCCTCGGGTGACCGCCCTCCCTATGGATAAGTAGATGCCCATCCGTGTCGCCCTCTCGGCGTACGCCGCGTCCTTGGTGAACCCGTGGATGGCCGCCCCGACCTCCGTCGCGCCCTCCTCCTCGAGGATGTCGAGCACCTCCTGGCCGGGAGCCCTGTCGTGGACGAGGACGGGCAGCCCCAGCTCCTTAGCGAGCCCTATCTGCTTTCTGAGGGTGTTCCTCTGGATATCGTGGTCCACGACCTCGCTGCTGCGCTCCCAGCTCTTCGTCATGCGCCCAGCGTAGTCGAGACCGATCTCGCTTATGGCGACGACGTTCGGATCCTTCGCCATCTCCTTCAGCCTCTGAAGGTTCTCGGGGCTGTAGTCGTCGGCGTACCAGGGATGGATGCCAACGCATCCCTTCACGATCTCGAATTTCTCAGCGGTCTTCACCGCGTCCTCCGATGAGTCCATGTCGATCCCCGCCGCCAGGACGAGCTCAACCCCTGCTTTCACCGCCTTCTCGATAGCCTCGTCGCCAGCCGATCTGACGTGGCAATGGCTCTCTGAATACATTTTTCTCACAAGGGGTATGCGCTGTTGTTTATGAAAACGTTTGCTACAGTGACAGGCTGCGTCGTCAGCCCTGTCTATATGAAATAATAAAAGGGGAGTTTAGAGCCCCAGGTCCTTCAGGAACTGCCTAAGGTGTGACTCGAACTCTTCGGGCTTCCCCTGGGGGACCATGTGACCGACGCCCTCCACCTCCACGACCTTGAGATCGGGCACCGTCTTCTTCATACGTTGTAATGTCTCGTCGGTGACGAGGGTGCTGTCCCCGCCCTTGAGGAGCAGGCATGGGGTGCTCATCCGCTCAACAAAAGGCCAGAGGTCCGTCGAGAGCCCACCGCGGATCATCTCTCCTGAGGGCTTGCGCCTATAGTTTCCCTCCTCGTCCTTGACGAGGCTGTACTTGACCCGGTTCTCGATGGACTCCTCCGTCATGTCGTTATAGCGCTCACGGAAGTACGCCCTCGCCTCGTCCTCGCTAGCGAAGAGATCGGGAGGCTGAGGCCTGGGGTCCCTCTCCCTCCCTTCGGACATGGTGAAGGGGGCGATGTCGACGAGCACCATCCCCTTGAAGTCCTCGGGGTACTCGGCGGCGAGCACCATCCCCATCATACCGCCGACGCTGTGCCCAACCAGCACCGTGGGGAAGAAGCCCATCTGCCTGTAGCAGTCCCTCATGATGTCGGCGTGCTCCGGCAGGCTGACCGGCTCCTTAGGCGACTCCGAGTTCCCGTGGTCCAGTATGTCGAGCGCGAGGATCTGGTACTCCCCCTGCATCGACCTAGACGTGATGTCGAAACCCCTGGCGTCCATCCCCATGCTGTGGATGAAGACGAGCTTCGGGCCCGAGCCCCCCCACAGGAGGTAGTGGATCTTGTACCCTCCGCTCTTCATGAACCCCTCTTTAGGTTCGCTACTCATAACAATCAGAATATAATGGCGATATGACGCTTAAAATCTGTCCCTTCGGGACCGATGCGTCGGAGCTCACTTGTGATCCTTGTAATACTCCATCGACCACTCGATGATCCTCTTGGCCTCGTCGACGTCGTCCCACCGCTCTACCTTCGTGGTCTTCCCCTCCGCCCTCTTGTAGTTCTCGAAGAAGTAGGTCAGCTCACGGACGAGGGAGGAAGGGATGTCATCAAGGGCCTTGACATGCCGGTAGAAGGGATCGGTCGTGGACACAGTGACGATCTTGTCGTCCATGGCGTCCCCGTCGATCATCTTGATGTTAGCGACGGGCCGCGCTACCGTCACGCAGCCCGTGAACGTCGGCTCGTTGATGAGGAGCACGGCGTCGAGGGGGTCCCCGTCGTCGTCGAGGGTCCTGGGGATGAAACCGTAGTCGCAGGGGAAGTAGGTGTAGAGCACCCTGTTGAGCTTGAACACGCCGCTCCTAGCGTCGTACTCGTACTTGTTGCGGCTGCCCCGGGTGAGCTCGATGACCACATGCACCTCCTCAGGCGGCTTAGGGCCAGAGGGAAAATCACGCCAGAGATCAACCATGATACCCAGCTAGAGGAAAAGATGACGAGGCATTAGGGTTTGTCGGTCTCAGCGCTCCATGACGCTGGACCTTCTGACACGGGTCTCCTCGTTCATCACTGTCGACGAACTGGCATCGATGACGACACCGTACTCCCTCTCGGCGGCCTCAACTGAGACGAGGCCGTTCAGTACGTCCCTCATGACCAGCCTCGGGTCCCGCCTGATAGGACTTCCGTACCCGCCGCCTCCGGGGGTCCGCATAATCAGCGTGTCCCCCCGTATCAGTGGCACGGTGCATTTGGAGGGGAGGCGCTCGACGCCGCCTCCACTTCTCCTGAGGAGGTACTCCCCCTTCGCTCCTTCACCGCCCCCCTCGAGCCCCCACGGCGCCATCTTCACCCTCTCGGCGAGGATGGACAGGGTAGCGGAGGGTCCTGTCAGCGTCCAGCTCCTCTCGATCCCGCATCCCCCCCTCCCCTCGCCGGGTCCGCCGGTGTCGGGCCTGAGGCTGTAGGAGTTGAACCTGAGGGGGAAATACGCCTCCAGGGCCTCTATGGGGGTGTTCATCGTGTTCGTCATGTTGACGTGGACGCCGTCGACGCCGTCGGAGCCCGGCCTCCCCCCGCTCCCGCCGCCGATGGTCTCGTAGAAGGTCCAGGGTGAGCCGTCCGCCCTGAGCCCGCCGATGCTGATGTTGCTCATGGTTCCCGGGCCCGCCGCTGGCACCCGCCCCGGCAACGCCTCCGCGAGGGCCTTCATGAGGACGTCAACGTTCCTCTGGCTCGTCTCGACGTTCCCCCCCGCCACCGGCGCCGGCTTCCGGGGGTTCATCATGCACCCCTCGGGGATCCTCAGCGTGACGGGCCTGAAGCAGCCGTCGTTCACGGGGATCGTGGGATCCGTGATCGAGATGAGGGTGTAGTAGATGCCGGCGATGGTGACCCCAAGGGGGGCGTTCACCGGCCCGGCCACTTGGGGGGAGGTGCCTGCGTAGTCAAACTCCATCTCGTCGCCGTGGACGGTGATGGAGACGGCTATCTCGGCGGGGTCGTCACTCGCCCCTGTGTCCTCCATCCAGTCGCTTGCGGCGTAGACGCCGTCGGGTATCCGGGTTATCTCCATCCGCATCCGGCGCTCGGAGTAGTCCATGACCGCCTCCATTGCGGACCGGAAGCTGTCCTCCCCGTACTCCTCGACGAGCTCAAGCATACGCCTCTCGCCGGTCCTGTTGGCGGCTATCTGCGCCCTAAGGTCCCCGAGCTGGGTCTCGGGCGTCCTCACGTTGCTCCCGATAAGGTTGACGATGTCCTCGTCAATCCTGCCGGCCTCGATGAGCTTCACCGGTGGGATGATCAGCCCCTCCTGGTAGATCTCCGTGGAGTCCCCCGCTATGCTGCCTGGAGCCCTGCCCCCGACGTCCGTGTGGTGCGCCTTGTTTGCAGCGTATCCGATGAGGGATCCGTCCCGGATGACGGGGGCGATGAGGGTGAGGTCTGGGAGGTGGGTCCCGCTGATGTAGGGGTCGTTCAGGAGAAGCATGTCCCCCTCCCCGAGCTCCCTCTTGAAACGGTTGATGCCCTCCCTCACCGCCAGCGCCATGGATCCAAGGTGGACGGGGATGTGCTCGGCTTGGGCCACCAGTCGACGCTGGGCGTCGAAGAGGGCACAGCTGTGGTCCATCCGCTCCTTGATGTTCGGCGAGTAGGCCGATTTCTTTAAGGCGATGCCCATCTCCTCCGCGGCGTAGATTAGGCCCCCCTTGATGACCTCCACCGTTGTCGCGTCTAGGGTCATGGCCTACGCCTCCTGAGGTGGAGTACCCCGTACCCTCCCACCTGGACGTCCCATCCGGGGTAGACGACGGTTGTGGAGTCGTACTGCTCGATGATCGCCGGGCCCTGAACACGTGTCGAGGCCCCTAGCTCCGACCTCCTGTAAACGGGTGTGGTCAGCCAATCGCCTGGTTCCTCGTAGTAGACGAGCCTCTGCCCGCTGACTTTGGCCTCTCCGTCCCCGCGCTCGTCTTTCAGCGCGGGCTTTGGGATGGAGCCCACCGTCCTGAGCCTCAGGCTTATGACCTCGACGGGCTCATCGGGAGCGGAGTAGCCGTATATCTCCCTGTGCCTCTCGTGGAACCTCCTAAGGGAGCCTGTCAGCGCCGTCTCGTCGAAGGGGGAGCCGACGTCCACGGTTATCTCGTAGGACTGCCCGAGGTACCTGAGGTCGAGCTGCCTCCTGAAGCTGATGGCGTCCGCCTCCACGCCCTCGGAGTTAAGAGTCTCCTGTCCCTCGGCCTCCATCTCTAGGAACTGAGCCTCAGCAGTCCTCGTGTCCATGTCCGCTGCCCTTCTCACGACCGCTCTGAAGTAGTCGTGGAAGAGGTCGGCGGCGAGGAGCCCCATCGCCGAGAACATGCCCGGATTCGCGGGGACTATCACCTCGTTCATCTCTAGCTCCTCGGCGAGGGCGCAGGCGTGCATTGGTCCTGCTCCGCCGAATGCAACGAGAGTGAATCCCCTGGGGTCGAATCCCCGTTCGACGGAGACGATGCGGAGTATCTTGGACATCGCGGAGTTGGCGATCCTGACGATACTGGTGGCGGTCTCCTCGATCCCCGTCCCCATTCTGTCTGCCACCGTCTTCAGGGCGAGCCTCCCGGATCTCTGGTAGATACGCATCTCGCCGTCCAGGAGGGAGGCTGGGTTCAGGCGACCGAGGGCGAGGTTCGCGTCCGTTATCGTTGGCTCCTTTCCGCCTTGTCCGTAGCAGGCTGGCCCTGGGTGGGCTCCTGCGCTCACCGGCCCCAGGTTCAGCGCGCCTCCCTCGTCGACCCAGGCGATGGTTCCGCCCCCTGCGCTGCACTCCGCGAGGTCTATGAAGGGGAAGCTGACCGGGTAGCCGCTCCCCTTGAGGAGGCGCCCCATGTGGACCTTTCCGGCGACTTCGTACTCGGAGATGACCTCGGGGACCCGCCCTCTCACCGTGCCGGCCTTGGCGGTCGTGCCCCCCATGTCGAAGCTGATGACGTTTTGAGTGCCGAGGAGGCCGCCGAGCCAAGCGGCGGCGATTACACCCGAGGCTGGACCCGATTCGACGATGGTGACCGGCCTCTCGGCGACGACCTCCGCTCGTGCCATCCCGCCGTTGGACTGCATCACGTAGAGGGGCACCTTCACGCCGAGGGCGGTGAGATCGTCGGCCATCTTGGAGATGTAGGTTTGGATGATGGGGACTAGCGCGGCGTTGACGACGGCTGTGCTGAAGCGCTCGTACTCCCTATAGCCGCCTGAGATCCTGCTTGATGTGGAGACGTGGAGCTCGGGGAGCCGCTCCTTCGCCATCCTGAGAACTTCCTCCTCATGAGCAGGGTTTGAATACGAGTTCAGAAGGCCTATGGAGAGCGATTCGACTCCCTCGCCCTCGATCTCATCAAGGGCCGCCTCTACGTCGTCATGGTTGAGGGGCTCCAAGACCTTCCCGTGCGAGTCGATCCTGCCCCCGACCTCGTAGCGGTGCCGCCTCTCCACGAGCATCGGGGGGCGCGTGAAGAACAGGTTGTAGACCTCTGCTCGCCTCTGGCGGCCTATCTCTATGACGTCCCGGAAGCCCTTCGTCGTGATGAGCGACGTCTTCGGGAGCTCGAGATCGATTTGGCCGAAGAGGGCGTTGGTGGCTATCGTGGTGGCGTGGCTCACCATCCTGATCTCGTCCGGGTCGCGGCCCTCAAGGAATCGTTTCAGGGCGTCTATAACTCCCTGCTCCGGATTCCTCGGAACCGATGGCACCTTGATGTTGATGAGCTCCCCTGCCTCCTCGTCGAGGGCAACGAGGTCTGTGAAGGTCCCGCCGACGTCAACGCTGATCCGGAACATAGCCACGATCCTCCGCAAACCTACCTAGTAACCCCTACAAGATTAAAAGTCCCTCATACTGCCCCGGATCGTTGCCGGAGTCTTTCTCCCCTCAAATTTTTGAGGGGATGCTCTCAACGGGTGATGAAACCTATGTTGACTATGGCTAACCTTCGAGCGCCTTGCTCACGAGCCTCTTCACCCCTTGGCTCACGTTGTAAGGGTCGAGATTGCGGACGTCCACCCATTGGGCGTCGCTAGCATCGGTTGAGGCGTGGAGCTCCCCGCCTCTCATTCGGCAATGGAACTCGCTGAGGACGTAGTGGAAGCGAACAGCCCTATCATCGTCCCTAACCACAGCGTCATACACGGTCAGCAGCCTGACAGGCTCTACGATCAGGCCGGTCTCTTCCAGTACCTCCCTGACAACGGCCTCCCGCACAGTCTCCCCGAGCTCGACTACACCCCCCGGCAGGCCCCAACTCCCCCGGTTAGGCTCGTTGCCCCGTCTAACGAGGAGAACCCTGTGGCCCTCAAGTATTGTGGCGGCGACGCCGGCCACGGGGGAGGAGGGGTATTCACGCCTCATCTCAGTTACTCCCCCTAGAACTTATTCTCGTAGCCGGTCTCCAGGGCCTTAAGGTTGATGTCCCTCATCGAGGAGCGCATCAACTCGTTCACAGCCTTCTTGAGCTCCTCGATGGAGACCACATCCGATAGCTTCGCCAAGGCCCCGAGGAGGACCATGTTGGCGACGATGGGGTTCCCGAGCTCGACGGCCAGGTCCGTTGCGGGGAGATGCTTCAGGTCCACGTCAGACCTGATCTCATCCTCGCCGATATTCTCCAGCACCGCCGAGTCGACCAGCATGAGAGCGTCCTTCCTTGCTCTGTTCTGGTATTTCCTGAAGGCCGCCGTTGAGAGCACGAGGAGGACATCTGCCTTGTCCAACTGGAGGTCGTATATCTCGGAGTGGGATGCTACCACCTCTGATCGGCAGCTGCCCCCACGCGCCTCGGAACCGTAGCTCCTGGTGAATATCACCTCGAGGCCGGATCGGAACAGGGCCTCGGACAGGAACTCGCCGGCTGCGATGACTCCCTGGCCACCCGTCCCAGAGATCATTATCCCGGTCTCCACCCTTATTCACCTCCCGCCTTGCGGATGATGCCCCGCAACGACTCGGTGAACTCGGGCCTCTCCTCCCTCACGAAGACTCCGAGCTCCATCTTACCCTCGTTGGGACCGAGAAGCCTCTCGACTGACTCCAACGCCTCCACCGTCCCCCAGTCGAAGCCCTCTTCCCCCACGACCTTAACCACCCTCCCGGCATCAAATCGCACGACGAGTTTCGACTCCACTTCGGGTAAGGCCATTGAATCTATCGCGGCCTTCATATCGTCTGGGGAGCCCTTCGGGACCGCGTAGCGGACGTTCTCCCACACTGGCCTGCCTCTGACATAGGTGCTCTCTTCGATCACCTCCAGCACCCGCCTGGGGAGCCTGTGGACCACGTCCCGTATGTTGAATATACGGCGCTGCTGCGTCGGGCACTGACTCAACACCTCGATGAAGGAGAAACCCTCGTTCTCGATACCCTCCTTGATACTGCGGGTCAACTCGACGACATTGTTGGTTGACCACCTAGCGACGTACGTGGCCCCCGCCGCTGAGACCAGCTTGACCAGGTCGAACGGGCTCTCCGGGTTGCCATAAGGGGAGGTCACCGTCGTCTCACCGTGCTGCGTGGTGGGGGCTATTTGGCCCCCAGTCATGGCGTAGCTCATGTTGTTGACGAGGATCGTTGTGATGTTGATGTTCCTCCGGGCGGCGTGGACGAGGTGGTTTCCTCCGATCCCGGCGCCGTCGCCATCCCCCGTGAAGACGGTCGTCACGAGATCGCTGTTGAACACCTTGGCCCCTGTGGCGAAGGCCAGCGCCCTGCCGTGGGTCGTGTGTAGCGTGTCCCCGTTGAAGTTGGGGCTCGGTATCCAGGCGGAGCAGCCGATCCCTGAGACGCACAGCACATTGTCCTTGGGTATCCCTAGCTCATCGATGGCTCGGACGAAGCAGTTCAGAATCGTCCCGTTCCCGCAGCCCACGCAAAAGGTGGAGGGCTGGCTCCTGATGTAGGTGTCTCTATAATATCTGAGGGGCTTGGCCGACATCAGAGGACCCCCCTAATCGTCTTCAAGACCTCATACACGGATGGCATGACGCCCCCAATCTTGGATAGCGAGACAACCTCGGCTCTCCCGCAGGCCACCCTCTCGACCTCTCTCACCAGCTTTCCCACGTTCATCTCCACGACCATCAACGCGCTTACCTGATCCGCAAGATCCGAGATCAATCCCTCCGGGAGCGGCCAGAGGGTCCTCAGCCTGAGGAACCCGGCCTTCCTCCCCTCTTCTCTCGCCCGCTTCACCGCCTCGTAGCAGGGCCTCGCTGAGGCACCGAAGGAGACGACAGCAACCTCGGCGTCATCAATGTCTACGGAGATCGAGTCCGAGATCTCCTCCTCGGCTCTGAGAATCTTCTCCCTGATCCTGTTCACCTTCATCTGGTGGTACTCGGGAGCGTAGTCCCTCACCCCGGTCGGCCTGTGCGTCGAGCCCGTCACGAGGAGCTTATGACCGGCTCCGAAGAGGGGCATCTCAGGGACCAGGGATGGATCGTCCGTGCCGAACGGGGTGGTGTCGGGCCTTGTAGGTCCTCGCCGCTCGATGGTCTCAACGTACTCGGGGACGACGAGCTTCTCCTTCATGTGCCCGATCATGCCGTCCGCCATCAGCATAACGGGGGTCCTGAACCTCTCCGCCAGGTTGAACGCCCTTACCGTGAGGTCGAACATCTCCTGCACGGACCAGGGGGAGAGGGCGATGACCTCGTAGTCACCGTGGGAGCCGTACCTCGCCTGGAAGATGTCCTGCTGGGAGGGGAGCGTGGCCTGACCAGTTGAGGGCCCGCTGCGTTGAACGTCGACCACAACGCAAGGCGTCTCAGTCATGTGGGCGTAGCCTATGTTCTCCTGCATGAGGCTGTAGCCGGGCCCCGAGGTCGCCGTCATCGCCTTCGCCCCAGCCCATGAGGCGCCGATCACGGCAGCGATTGACGCAATCTCATCCTCCATCTGTAAAAAGTATCCGCCAGACTTCGGCATGTTGACGGCCATGTAATGGGATATCTCGTTAGCGGGGGTGATGGGGTAACCGGCGAAGAACCTGCACCCCGCCCTGATGGCGGCCTCGGCGCACGCCTCGTTGCCGAGGGCCAGGTGGCGACCGGGCTTCATCCCTCGACCTCCTCCACGGATATTGCGAAATCTGGACAGTGACGCTCGCACCACCTACAGCCGATGCACTCCCCCTCCACGCGAGGTAGGACCCCGCCCATTGAGGTCATCTTATTGGACTCCTTCAGGACCTTGGCGCCGAACCTCTCGCACGCATAAACGCACAAGAGGCAACCTTTACAGTGATCCTTGTCGATGACTGGACGATACTTCTTACCCATCTCTCACACACCCCTTGATGGTGCTACTCCCTGCCTTGATTCAGAGCTATCCATCGTATCCGTCATCGTTTACGGCGGATGTTTTAACCTTTACTCGATGACGAGATGCCCCCGTTTGTTGTGACTGGAGACATACATCCCTTAATTAGAAAATGAAACCAACTAGGACCTATAACTTCGATATGGAGCATTGATCGATGTCTGCCGAGCAGGCGGTGACGCCAGACGACCCCCAGATGACACAAGACGCAGCGGCCATCCTATGGCAGCTTGGGAACCCCGGGCAGTCGGGAA
Organism: Patescibacteria group bacterium; assembly: GCA_035527235.1. Lineage (GTDB taxonomy): Archaea > Thermoproteota > Bathyarchaeia > TCS64 > TCS64 > BS750m-G28. The sequence continues at coordinate 11,161 of DATLAV010000163.1, forward strand.
GCTCACAGGATCAGGACGAGATCAACTCCGAGGACCTTCTCTATGGCTCCGAGGATCAGCCACTGAACGCCGAGGAGGCGACGATCCTAGTGCTTCACTTCCTCAACCGGATGAAGAAGAAGGTGATAACCCCCAGGAAGGCCGTCATAAACGAGGAAGGCGTCTTCCTCGTGGACGTCGATCTCAAGGACGCGACCGCGACGGTCCACATCGACTCGAACACGAGGGAGATCATAGAGTACACCATCGAGCCACGTGCCCCAGAGCCGGTTCAGCTCCCGATACCGACCCGCAGGATACTGATCGGCATGGCGGCGGTCCTGATACTGGTGGTGGGCTTCATGTTCCAGAACTTCCTCGTGGTGTTCGGCTCGGACTATCTACAGATGATAAACTCGGACCATCTGATAATTGGGGCCACCTGCCTTATTCTGGCAGGCATCGGGCTTTGGTTGCGTAGAAGGTTTTTCTAGGCTCTAGGACTCACGCCACTTCTTCAACACCAGGCTGGCCACAGAAGAGTCCTGGATGGCGAGGCCCACGCTCTTGAAGACAGTGAGGCCGTCACCCTCGGTCCTCCCCTCCTTCCTGCCCAGGACGAGGTCCCCCAGCTCGGCGTAGATGTGATCCTTCGTTATAGCGCCCTCACTGATCGGAATCAGTATATCGCCTGCCTCCTCCATGATGGCCTCCCTGCTGTCGACGACCACCTTCGCGTCCCTTATGATGCCGGTGTCCAGCTCCCTGTAGTTCGGGTAGAAGGCGCCTATCGCGCCCACGTGCACCACGTCCCTGAGCCACTCCCTCCTCACGACGGGGTTCCTGGCCGTCGTGGCGGTCACCACAACGTCGGCATCCTTCACCGCCTCCGCCCCGCTGACGGACGGGATCACGTCGACCCCCAGCTTCCTCTCCATGTCGTCACGGAAGCGCTTCATACTCGCCTCAGAGAGATCGAAGACGTACAGCTTCTCCAGGTCGCAGACCTCCGAGATCGCCCACGCCTGGGTCCGACCCTGAATACCGCATCCGAAGAGGGCAGCGACCTTGGCGTCCTTGGGTGCCAAGTAGCGCGCCGCGACTCCGGTGACTGCCCCTGTGCGCATGGCCGTGAGATAGGTGCCCTCGATGAGGGCTTCCAGCGCGCCGGTCTCGGGGTCGTTCACCATGATCCAGGCGATCGTTGTCGGCAGATCTTTGGCCCTGTTGTCTGGGTAGATGGATATAATCTTGGTCGCCAGGGCCCCCGATCCCTCGATGTAGGAGGGCATCAGGGAGATGCTCCCGTTGTGCTTGCCCAGCATGATCGTGGACCTAGGGGGCATCTTCACGCCCCCTGCGGCGAACTCTCCGAAGGCCTCCTCGACGGCGTCGATGACCTCGGACATTGAGAGGAGGCGCCTCACATCGTCATCGGATAGGAACAGCATCTCGGTTCACTGACTGAAGACGATGACCACGTCTTTTAAGATTATTCATCGAATCTCCAACCTAGAACTTATATGTGAATAGTAAGTAAAGCACATAAAACTTGAATATAAATAACAGCGAACATCGTTTATAGCGAAACAAAATACGTATGGAAGATACATCTCATGAATACTTGATTTGAACATTATAGAAGAGAATCCATTTACGCCTGAATATTCAGCCTATCATTCATAGAAACATGTAACCCATCCAGAATCCCTTTTTAAAACGAGGAGAAATCAGGGTTAACAGATAAGGTTGAGGAAATACTAGTTGAGATTCAGAAAACTGAGCAGAATAGGGCTTGGAACTATAGTGGCCAGCCTGATACTCCTCTCCGCGGCCGTCCTCCTGACCGTCACCGCCTCCCGTTACGCCACCAGCGTGACCAGGTCGAGGTCGAGCGGCGAGGAGATGCGGATCAACAAGGAGAAGCTCTGGATGGATGGGTCGGGGGCTGTCGTCGCCTTCAAGGCCGAGAACATCGGCTCCAAGGAGCTCATCGTGATAGGGGTAACAGTGAGGAAGGTCGAGATGAGCTGGGACAGTATATACTGCTACATGGTGCCCTTGAGGAGCACGTTCTCGGACGAGCTCTCCATCATGAGCGACGGCAGCCTGACCGGGGACTACGTCATCGTCGACGGCATGAACTTCACCAGGTCGGAGGGGTACATGCCCTTCAAGATCGGGGAATCGGCCCTCTTCTATATCAAGGGGCCGCCGAACATCCACTTCGAGGACATTGGGACCGAGGTGGACCTGGGCTTGATAACGCTGAACGGTCACTTCATGTCGACGGTCACAATCGAATCGGCAACGAAGCAGTGACGGATAGGTTGGTCTGGGGGGCGAGAGGAGGTATGGAGTAGACGTGACATCGAGGAGATCCCGACTGGAGATAACGCTGAAGGTGCTGAAAGCCGTCCGAGATGGTGTCGACAAGCCCACACGGATCATGTACGCCACGAACATGTCGTGGAACCCGACGCAGGACGTCCTTAATAAGATGGTTGAGGAGGGCTACCTGTCGGTGATCGAGGAGATGCTCAACAAACGCGCGAAGAAGAGGTATAGCATCACCAAGAGGGGGCTGCACGTGATCAACTACCTTGAAGGGGCCGATGAGCTCATCAAGATCTAGGCGTAGGACACCCTCAATATTTCTTTTAAAAAATTAGGTAGATTATAGGTTACTCACGAAGTTCTCTATTCTGGCGACAGCCTGCTTGAGCTCGGGGATGGGCCTGATCAGGGGGACGCGCACGTAGCCGTCTATGTTCATCCCGAAGTTCTTGCCGGGGCGGAGGCCAACGTTCTCCTCCTTCATGAGCCTGTCGCAGAACTCCACTGAGCCGATGCCGAGGTCCTCGATGCTGAACCAGGCGTAGAAGGCACCCTCGAAGAGATCGCAGGTGAGTCCGTCGACGGCGTCTATCGCCTTGCAGAAGTATTTTCGCCTCTCGTCGTAGACCTTGCACCTCTCCTCCACGTAGGACATGTCGCTCCTGAGCGCCGCCACGCCACCCGCGTAGACGAAGGTCGCTGGCCTCGCGGCGGTGAGACCTTGTATGACGACCGCCTTCTCCAGGTACTTGTCCGGCACGATGACGTATCCGAGCCTGTAGCCCGTCATGGAGAAAGTCTTGGAGAAGCTCATGATGTTGATGGTTCTTTCCTCGAAGCCGATGCTCGAGGGCGCCGTGAAGACGTTGTCGTCGTAGACGAAGTGGAGGTAGATCTCGTCGCTGAAGATGGCGAGGTCGTTTTCCTCTGCTATCTCGCCGATCCCCTCCAGCTCCTTCTTAGTAAACACGGTGCCGGTCGGGTTGTTGGGGTTGCAGATGAGGACCGCCTTCGTCTTCGGTGAGACGTAGTCGTTCAGCGTATCGACGTCGGGGTGGAACCCGGTCTCCTTCAGGAGGGGGGCGACGGAGGGCTTGAGGCCCATGCGATTCATGAGTCCGAAGTGACCGCTGTAGGAGGGCTCCCACATAAGGAGCTCGTCCCCCTTGTCCAGGATGGTGGCGAGGGCGACGTAGAGCGCGGCACTGCTCCCCGCCATGGGCAGGACGTTGGAGTCCTTGTACTCGGGGCCTATGGTCTTGTAGTAGTCGACCACCGCCTCCCTGAACTGCATGGGGATGTCCCGGCCACCGTAGTGGGTCCAGTTACCGCCCTTCTTCAGGGCGTCCATGACAGCGTCCTTGACGGCCTTAGGGGCCTCGACGTCGGGGTCGCCAGCGTTCAGATTGATAAGAGGTTTATAAGACAATCTATTAACACCTCTAGAAACTCACCACTATGGTGTATTTAACATCTAGGCAGACGAAAAAGGGGTTTTAGAAGAGGAAGCCCCCCTTGAGGGGGTCCTTGGGGTCGATGACGACTTGGGTTATGGCCGTTATGTAGGCCGTGGCGGAGACGTCTGGCTGTATGGCGTCGTGGGGACCCACCTTGACCTCCTTGGCAATCTTGCCGTAGTGTAGGGTGCTGATGGTGCTCTCCGCGATGAACTCCTCGCCTGCCTTCAGCTGGCCCTTGCCATAAAGCGCTGCCATCCGAGCGTTGGTGCACGTACCCGCGGGGGACCTGCAGGACTGCTTGGGACCGAACACGTTCCAGTGGCGAGTGTGGGCTTCCGCCACCGAGGGCTCCGTGTAGAAGGTCACGAGGTCCAGTACGTTGAGCTCCGGGTACTCGGGATGGGAGACCTTCACGTGGTCCGCGAGGTAGTTCCTGATCTTCCAGCCAAGAGGTATCCAGACCTCCTTATTGTTCAGGCTCATCTCAAGGCTCAGGCTACCGGCGTCTATGAACGCGTACCAGAGGCCCCCGTAGGCTATGTCGGCCTCAACCTCGCCGACGTCAGGGACGTTTATCTTGACCGTCTCCGTGTAGAAGGATGGGACTCCCTCCATGGCTATCGACTTGGCCTCCCCGTTCTCCACGGTGACCTTCGACTTGACGAGGCCCGCGACCGTGTCCAGCGTGATCTCGGTCACTGGCTCCTTGACCTCGACCAT
>DATLAV010000164.1:0-3018 GCA_035527235.1 Patescibacteria group bacterium
CGCGCGGGAGGCCCTATCCCAATGCATCCCGGAAAACGGAGAGAACGAACTACACTTTTTTCGATATGGGCCTTGCGGCCAAATCTGTTTGGCGGGCGATCACCGCTAAAGCTCTCCAGAACCCTCAACGAGCCATAGTAATTTAACCTTTATGCATCCCCCTCTTTCGGGTGGAGCCTGGCCTCCTGGATCACATAGCTCCCCCGGGTCCCGTCCCATTCCGGGCGAGCTCCGACTATCTCCAAGCTGCTCCTGAACCATGGGGCATCAAGGACCAGGGTCTCCATCTCCCCGCCCTCCCCACAAACGTCGACGCCAAACCTGTCTCCAAGCCGCTTGAGCTCCTCAGCTGCCCCGGGGTCCAGCACTCTCCCCAGCCAGCTCTCGTCGAGGCCCATCGCCGCGACTGCCGTGACCATGATGGTCATACCTCTATCAAGCATCTCATGGAGGAGGGCGTAGCTTTCCCTGCCCCATAGGGGGGCGACATGGGTCAATCCGAGCTGCTTACAGATTCCGTCTATCCTGCTCCTCTGGTAGCTGGACGCTATGGCGCCGGTGATGAGGCCCTCGATGTCCAGCCCCTTCAGGGCCTCCTTGAGGTCCTCAAGCTCCTCCTCCTTTTCTCCCGAGGTCTCGACCGCCCTCGACTCTAGGCTCATCGCCTCGGCGAGCATGGGGGCGACGCCGATGTTAACGGTGTGATACATCCAGCTGTCGTCCCTGAGGGGGAGCATCGTGAGAAGGTAAGCAACCTCGTGCCCCATCGCCTCCGAGAGGTGGACGGCGTAGGTGCTGTCCTTGCCACCCGAGAAGAGCGCAGCCAGACGCAACGTGACCAGGGAATCGAGGGGTAGCCGATGTAAAAAATGTTGGTAGGGAGTGATGGAGGTCAGCTGTTACTATTTAGTGAAGAGACCCTTGGGGAACCGGGCCTTCTCCCCGAGCCACTCCTCTATCCTCAGGAGCTGGTTGTACTTCGCCGTGCGTTCACCCCGAGCCGGGGCTCCCGACTTCATCTGCCCGCACCCTATACCGACGGCGAGGTCAGCGACGAAGGCGTCCTCGGTCTCCCCCGACCTGTGGGACGCCTGGACGGCGTAGCCGTTCTCCGTCGCCATCTTCGCCGCCTCCAAGGCCTCGGTGAGCGTCCCTATCTGGTTGACCTTCCAGAGCAGCGCATTGGCGGCCCCCATCTCGATGCCCCTCCTCAACTTCTCCGGGTTGGTGACGAAGATGTCGTCCCCCAGGATCTGTATCGGGAGCCTCCTAGTCGCCACGACGAACCCCTCGTAGTCCTCCTCCTCGAGGGGGTCCTCGATGGAGACGATGGGGTAGCTGTCCACAAGCTCGCAGTAGAGGTCGATGAGCTCACCGCGGCTCAGGAGGTTACCGGCGACGCTGTAACCCTGACCATCCTTGTAGAAGGAGCTGGCGGCGATGTCCATGCCTAGGGAGACGACCCCCCCGTACCCCATCTCCTCGACTGCCTTGAGCACGGCGTCGAGCACCTCCTCGGGCTGACTCATCGGCGGGCTGAAGCCGCCCTCGTCGCCGACGTTGATAGCGTCCCTACCGTACTCGGCCCTCAGCTGGGTCTTCAGCTCGTGGTAGATCTCGGAGCCGATGCGGAGGGCCTCCCTGAAGTTGTCAGCGCCCTCCGGGACGACCATGAACTCCTGGAAGTCGAGGTCGTTCCCGGCGTGCTGACCGCCGTTTATGATATTGAAGAAGGGTACAGGGAGGACGGAGGCATCGTTCCCACCGATGTACTCGTACAGCCTCAGGCCTTGGGAGGCGGCAGCGGCCTTGGCGCATGCAACGGAGACGCCGAGGAGCGCGTTCCCCCCCAGCCTGAACTTGTTTGGGGTGCCGTCGAGCTCGATCATCGCCTCGTCGATGCTCCTCTGCTCGCCTACGTTCATCCCCTTGAGGGCGGGGGCTATCTCGTTGACCACCGCTGAGACCGCCTTGAGCACCCCCTTGCCGTGGAACCTGTCGCCCCCGTCCCTCAGCTCCAAAGCCTCGTAGATGCCCGTCGAGGCGCCGCTGGGGACCATGGCTGAAACGGTCACGCCGGAGCTGGTCTCGACCTCAACCTCAACCGTCGGGTTCCCCCTTGAGTCAAGGACCTCCCTCGCCCGAATCTTCGAAATTAATACACTCAAAATTGGGCCCACCTATAGTTGAACCAGTTATACATAGTTGAGAAAAGGTTATCGGAGGCTAGGGGCTCCCCTCGATCCGGAGCCGCACCGTCCCCATCTGCCTGCCCCTGACCAGGGTCACCTCAGCATTTGCCCCGATGCTCTTTCCCTCGATCTCACTCTTGAGGTCGGATGTGCCCCGTATCTGGGCGCCGTCGAGGGCAACTATGACGTCCCCCGACGTGACTTGGGCCTTCTGGGCGGGGCTCCTAGGGACGACGTTTGTTACGAGGACGCCGCTGTCACGGGAAAGGTTGTAGTAGGAGGCGACCTGGGGCGTGACGGTGACCCCGTAGATGCCCACCCAGGGCTTCGTCACCTGCCCGTGGGTCTTGATCTGCTCGACGCACTCCATCACCGTGTTGATGGGGATGGCGAAGCCGATGCCCTGAGCGTAGGGGATGACCGCCGTGTTGATGGCTATCACCCTCCCCGAGGTGTCGACGAGGGGGCCACCGCTGTTCCCTGGGTTGATGGCGGCGTCCGTCTGGACGAGCCCTGAGAAGGAGGCATCCCCACCCTGGATGGACCGGTCCAGCGCGCTCACGACGCCCGAGGTCACCGTCGGCCCGCCCACCAACCCGAACGGGTTACCGATGGCGTAGACACTCTGGCCCACCCTGAGCTTATCCGAGTCACCGAGCCTCGCCGTCGGTAGCCCCTCAGAGTCGATCTTGACGACAGCGACGTCGATGCTCCTGCATATTCCGAGGATGATCCCCTCGACCGGTTTGTTGTCCCAAAGGACCACACCGATCCTGTCGGCCTGCCTCACGACGTGGGCGTTTGTTACTATGTAGCCGTCTGGCTC
>DATLAV010000165.1:0-2752 GCA_035527235.1 Patescibacteria group bacterium
TTTATTGGAAAGATACCAACCTTATTGGCTGGTGGCTTAGTGGGTTTCCTTATTTAATTTATGAGTGCAAATATCATGGAGCATATATTTGGAAAGGAGAGAAAACAGGTCACATATTAGCGAATTTTTCTGATTTAAAACGATATGCTAGAAACAAAGAACAGATTAATGCACAAGATAAGTTATATGAATACTGCGTTCAATACAAAGTTATTAAAAACAAATGCCCTTATTGTGAAGAAAATTGGGAACAGCATCAGAGTTTTGGTAGAAAAAACAAGGATGGAAAACTGTTAGAATATAGATGTCCCAATGGGCACCTCACTCCTGTACATATCTGAAGAAGCGTATGCACGAAATGTGTGTGTGCGCTCATTTGTATATCCTTTTTCCTCTAGGGATATACTCGTTTTTTTCTCCTATTGAATTTGAATCTTATTTACCTATACTGTACATGCCCGTTTCTACCGTGTCATGCCCTGACTTCTCTACGTTGAGGAGCTTGTGCGTGTACACATGCTTCAGCTGCCGGAGACTACTTTTCTGCCGCCAGAAACGATTCTTGCCGTTCCAGAAGCCTGATGAGTCACTGGCTCATTGTCCCCCAGCCCCGTTTCGGGGGGGGGATAAAATTTAACCCCTAAGGTCCATGGAGGTTAACGCCAGGGAGGGCATCCAAGAATGAGCGGTGTCCGCCAGCTATTACGCAAAGTACTTTGCCGTTTATGCTCTGCGCGCGCGACACGGTTATCCGCCCCCAAATTACCGATGCGCTCAGCCAAGGCTGATCAGTTAAAACCTATAAAGGATATCATCCATTATTACCCAACAAGGCTTCGTCGCGCAGAGGAAAGTATGAAGTAAAACTCGTAAAGCTAAATAAACAAGTCCCATCCCCTGCTCCTGTGACTACTATGGAAAATTACGATCTACTCATCGAGAACGCGGTTATCGTTGACGGGAGCGGCAGACAAGCCTACAAGGGCTCGGTAGCGATCAAAGGGGATAAGGTCACGGCCGTCGGCTCCGTCAAGGGAGACGCCAAAGAGGTCATCGACGCCTCAGGGCTGACAGCGATCCCCGGAATCATCGACTCCCACAGCCACGCTGACACCAACATCCTCTTCGTCCCCAGCTGCGAAAACTACATCCTGATGGGCTGCACCACCTTCGTCGCCGGGCAGTGCGGGATCTCCCCCGCGCCGATAGGGGACGTAATGCCACTGCCCGGGCGCGCCCGAGATTACATCAGCGAGCTCGCGCCTTACAAGTACTACCCCGAGAAGTCCCTCTTCCCGAGGGAGCAGGTCAACGAGATCATGAAGGAGCACTTCGGCTGGACCGTCGACTGGGAGACAATGGGCGACTTCTTCAAGGTCGTGGAGAAGAAGGGTATCTCCGCAAACTACGTGCCCCTCGTCGGCCACGGGGCCGTGAGGCAGCTCGTCATGGGCGAGGACTTCAGCCGCCATGCCACGAAGCCGGAGCAGGCCGAGATGTCGAAGGCCATCAGACAGGCCATGGAGGACGGCTGCATCGGCCTATCCGTGGGACTCGACTACGACCCGGACGTCTGGGCCTCCAGGGAGGAGCTCGTCGAGCACGTCAAGGTCCTCAGAGACTACAACGGCATCTTCACGCCGCATTCACGGCGAACAGGTAGAAGAAGGGGAATAGTGGCGGGCCAGAGGCAGCACCACAAGATCGACGGCATCAACGAGGTGATCGACATCTGCAGGGCCGCCGGGGTGAAGATGAACATCGCCCACCTCTTCACAGGCTGGTACATAACTCCCTCGGGCGGCCCATACACTCTGGAGGAGGCGAACCACAAGGCGACTCTGGAGATCGTCGACAAGGCCCGTGAGGAGGGCCTCGACATAACCTTCGACGCGCTCCCCTCCGCCCTCTCCACGCCCTACGGGGGCTCCAACTACCTCTCATCCCTCTTCGCACCGTGGCTCAGAGAGCTCGGGTCGAGGGAGGAGTTCTCCAAGAGATTGAAGATAAGGGACTACAGAGACGAGGTGAAGGACGCCATCATGAGGGGTAAATGGTTCCTGCGCATGGGCTACAACCCCAACACGAACCCAATGTGGGCGGAGAACATCATGGTCCTGAAGCACGTGAACCCGGACTGCGAGAACAAGAGCATCGCCAAGATCGCTGAGGAGCGGGGCAAGGACCAATTCGAGACCTGGTTTGACCTCATCGTGGAGGACCCCGACTGTAGGTGCCCCATCGGGGAGTGGTATGCCCCCCTCGACCCCGACGCACCTTATCACACCACGTTCTACCGGCACCCCGTCAGCGCCGTGGGGCTTGACACAGGCGTCGTCGACTACAAGCACGAGTCCAAGATCCCGCCCTGGTCTACCGCCGGCATCACCCAATACTCGGCCTTCGTCGGGTTCTTCGAAAAATACGTGAACAGGCAGAAGGTCTTCACCGTCGAGCAGGCCGTCCAAAAGACATCGACACAGGCAGCCAAGAACTACAACATCAAGGGGCGCGGCGTCATCAAGGAGGGATGCTACGCGGACATCGTGCTGATGGACCTCCCCAACCTCAAGGTGATGGGCACGCCCTTGGAGTCGAGGCAGCCGCCCAGGGGCATAGAGTACGTCTTCGTCAACGGGGAGGCCGTCGTGCGGGACGCCCGACACACAGGTGCGACGCCGGGAAGGGTCCTCAGAAGAGGGTAACCCGAGCTCCTCCTTCCCCCACTTTTTTATTTTTTTTTACAAATCCT
>DATLAV010000166.1:0-4837 GCA_035527235.1 Patescibacteria group bacterium
AAGGGGGAGGGGCTCGTGAAGAGGGGGCTCAGGTACGGGGAAAACCCGGGCCAGCCTTCGGCCCTCTACAGGCTCGTGAAGGGCAACCTCGCCTTCGGTGGCGTCGAGACTATCAAGCCCGGCAGGGGGCTCGCGTCCAACGTGGAGCTCGTCCAGGTCGGCAGGCACCCCGGCAAGATCAACATCACCGACGTCGACAACGCCCTCAACCTCCTCAGGTACTTCGACGAGCCCGTCGCCGCCATCCTGAAGCACAACAACCCATGCGGGGCCGCCATAGGGAAGGACATAACCGACGCCTACAACAAGGCGAACAGGGCGGACAGGCTCGCTGCTTTCGGCGGCACCGTGGCGCTGAACAAGACAGTGGACGAGGAGCTGGCCAAAGCGATCATCGTCAACAGCCCGGACGTCGTTGTCGCCCCCGAATACACGAACGGCGCCCTCGAGGCGCTTTCTACGAGGGGGAGCCTCAGGGTGATGAGGATCAATGAGATGGAGAGGCTGAGGGAGTGGGCGGGAGAGATCGTCGTAGACTTCAAGAGCCTCATCGACGGCGGGCTGATACTGCAGACCTCCTACGTCCCCAATGCGAGGACGATCGACGACGTGAAGAAGCTGCCCCTGGGATACTACAAGGGGAGGAGGACGGGAAACGTCCTCGCAGAGATAGAGAGGAAGCCCACTGAGAAGGAGTACAAGGACATGTGGTTCGGCTGGCTCGTTCAGTCGGTTCTGAGCTCCAACTCCGTCATCTACGTCAAGGACGGCGTCACCGTCGGCATCGGTGTCGGGGAGCAGGACCGTGTCGGCGCCGCTAAGATCGCGCGGGACAAGGCATACGAGAAGCTTACCGACGTCCTCTGCTTCGACGAGACTAGCGGGCTGCCCTTCAACGTCCTGGATTCGGGTCTAAGGGGGGAGGAGATCTCCGACAAGAGGATGAGGGAGCTCTACGAATCCATCGACGACCCCGCCGTATTGAAGGAGGAGCTGTTAGAGCGGGTGAGGGCGGAGAACGGGGGGCTGAGGGGCTCCACCGTCAGCTCCGACGGCCTGTTCCCCTTCATGGACGGCGTCGTCGTCGGCCTCAGGGAGGGGGCCACCGCCGTGATCCAGCCAGGGGGCAGCGTCAACGACCGGGAGGTCATCGAGGCCTGCAACCACTACGGAGCGACGATGGTGTTCACCGGGCAGAGGAGCTTCAAGCACTGAGCCCCGCCCGGGCTCCCCAAACCGGACCCTGAATTCGCTCGTCTTAAATACGGCGGAGCATCGGAGTAAGTGATTGAACCTACATGAACCTAAGATTGCAGTTATCAATGGTCGGTACGGTCGCCCTCATCCTAGCGGTCTCGACACTGGGATTTAGCGTTATCCTCAGCATGACGGGGACCCTCGACCTCTACTCGCTCATCTTCATGGTGGCCCTGTTCAACATCGCGCAGTGGCTTCTGGCACCCTACCTGATCAACAGACTCTACGGCGTCAGGCCCTTCGACCCCGAGGAGAGCCCCCACCTCCACAAGATTGTGAGGGACCTCTCCATGAAGTCGGGCATCAATCCCCCTAAGCTAATGTTCTCCAAGATACCAATCCCCAACGCCTTCGCCTATGGTTCGCCCCTTGCGGGGAACCACGTGGCGGTGACCCAGGGGCTCCTCAGCGAGCTGGAGACAGAGGAGGTCGAGGCGGTCATCGGCCACGAGTTGGGCCACATCAAGCACAGGGACGTCCAGGTGATGATGTTCATCTCGATGCTGCCGTCCCTCTTCTACATGCTCGCCCGCTCCTCAATGTTCTCCCAGTGGTATGGGAACAGGGATCGCAGGGACTCCGGAGGACTCGCGGTGATCGGTGGCGTCTCAATGGCGGTCTACTTCTTCCTTCTCCTGTTCAACCTGGGACTCAGCAGGCTCAGGGAGTACTACGCGGACCAGCACAGCGCAGAGATCGTCGAGGACGGCGCGCGCAAGCTCTCTGAGGGCCTTGCGAAGATCTCGTCCTCAAGCTGGAAGATTCAGAGGGGAAACTACAAGACCGGCCTGTGGAGCGGATTCAAGTGCCTACTCATCTCCGACCCCGACAGGGCCGGCAGGGACGCCTCGGAGCTAGGCGGATGGAGGACTAACGCCAGCGACGACGACCTAGTCGCCGACCTGGCGAACAGGCAGCTGACCTTCTTCGACAGATTCGCGGAGGTCTTCTCGACCCACCCCAACATCGTGAAGAGGATTCAGGCGCTCAAGGAGAACGCACTCTAACCGAGGAGCTCCAGCAGCCCCTCGAAATCCTTCCTCAGCTCAGGCTCCAGCTTCCTGTTGTACAGCACGGCCGCGGGATGATAGAAGGGGTAGACCGCGACCCGTCCCCACGGTGCATCGACGTCAAACCTCCGCCCGTGAATTTCACCTATACTTGATCTCTCCAACTGGAATCTCCTGAGAACGTGACCGGCCGCCGAGTTGCCCATGGGGGCGAGGACCCGGGGCGTCAGGATCATGAGCTGCTCATTCAGGTAGCGTGTGCACTCCCGGATCTCCCCCTTGAGGGGACGCCTGTTCCCCGGCGGTCGACACTTGACGACGTTGGTGACGTAGACCTGCTCACGCTCCAGCCCGACGTGGGAGAGAAGGGAGTCGAGCATCTTACCGGCGGAGCCCACGAAGGGCCTGCCCATCTCGTCCTCCTTGCGGCCGGGGGCCTCGCCGATGAAGACGACGGGGGAGCTGAGATCGCCCTCCCCAGGGACGGGGTTCCTCCTTTCCGCGCAGAGGCCGCACCTTGAGCAGTCGGCGATCTCCTCCACGACGCGGCTCATGCGCGACTCCTTGACGCCGTAGATCAACGAGAGTTCAAGTGTGAAAGGGGGTCCTACGCTAAATGCTTTAGGCCACAACCATGTACTTATCGAGACAACAGGCTCCAACGCCTCAACGCGGATTCTTCGATGCCAACGACTACATGAAATTTGGTTGAATTGAGCATTTAAAATACGCCTGTAAAAAGCCTTCATTTCATCAACAGGGCGAGAAAAACGCAATAATATGTGCAGTATTACGGCGGGGTGCTTTTCTAATATTTCGATATTATGGGCGCCATTCGTAGTTTTGATCCATAATCATTAGCATTTTTTAAGGAACTAGTTAAGTTCAGCGAAAACGGAGCGATGAAGAAAGTGTCTGATAAATCGAGCCTAAAGACGAAGACCGACGTACTGGATCTCATCATCGGCTTCATAATGGAGCATGAGAAGCGTATGGACGAGATAGTCGAGAGACTTGAGAAGCTCTCCGACAGGATGTCCAGGGAGGACCGCCGCAGGGACACAAAGGTCACAATGGAGCCCAACCTCCGCAAGCCCAGGGTTTTCTCCCTCTCTATCAATAACCCGGAGGGGTACGAGAAGATCAAATCCATCAGGATAGACTGGGAGACGGAGGAGAAGGAGTACACGCCCGAGCTATCCGAGATTGATGCCATCCTCGACAAGATAGACTTTACATTCCGGGACGAGGATCGGCACGATCATCTTTTACCTTAAGAGACCCCTTTTTAAAAATTAGATGGCTAACCCAAACCTCATTTTCCTGTCAAATGAAGAGTACGAGAGTTACTGGGACGAGTTGGGGGGAGTCAGGAAGTCCATTGCAGCAGACCTCGCCGAGAACGAGCCATACGTAATCCTGGATATCGCATGCGGATGGGGCTACTACACCTTCCAGCTCGCAGCTGCCAGGCCCGAGGGGACGGTGGTGGCCGTAGACCTCCTGGCGTCGGCCTTCACTGAGATGGAGGAGAAGAGGGCGGAGCTGGGAGCGCCGAGTAACTACCAGCCCCTCGTCGCGGACGCCACAAGCCTCCCCCTGAGAGACGGCGTCGTCGACCTCTCCACCAGCTTCCTCGGGATGAGGGACATCTACATGACCCAGGGGGAGGAGGGCTGCCTGGCGACCACCTCGGAAATGATCAGGATCATCAAGCAGAAGGGAGCGATCGCCCTCGCCGTCACGCCCCCCGACCTCGCCGACTCAGAGGAACTCAGGCTCGCTGTGGAGATCGAGGGGGAAGTATTCGGGGCGAAGTCTCTCCCATCGGGCTTCTACGAGGAGACATACAAGATGAACGACGTGGCACTGTCATCGACGAAGGCGTACAGCACAGGGCACAAACTGACATCCGATCAGGCGAAGACAGAGCTCAGGGACGGGCTGAAGATCGCGAGCGACTTGTACGGCATCAGCGTCCCCGGCTTCAACGAGGTCTGGGAAAGGTACGGCTCCCTCATCGAGAAGAATGGGTACGGGATGTATTCCAAGATCACGGCCTTCAAAGGAACTAGGAATTAGAGGACGCCCTCACCCATCAGCCTCTCGATCTCCTTGACGGTGAGGCCCAGCAGCTTCATCAGCACCTCAGCGTTATCTCCGCCGAGGGAGGGCGCCGGACCCCGTGGCCTCGGCCTGGTCTCCGACATCTTCACCGGGTTCCCCTGCAGCTTCACCGGCCCCAGACCGGGCTGATCGACCTTGACGGTCATCCCCCTCGCCTCCCCGATGTGGGGGTCGGACGCGGCCTGTGCGACGTCGTAGATGGGGCACGACGGGACCCTGTGCTCCGTCAGCAGGTCGACGATCTCGGAGACCTTCCTGCTCGAGGCCCAGACGTTGATGTAGGCATTGAGGGCCTCGTGATTCTCCACCCTCTTCGGATTGGTATTGAACCTCTCGTCCTCCCTCAGGTATGACAGCCCCGAGGCCTCGAGGAACCTACCCCAGATGGCGTCGTTGGCGATGCCGATGATCACCCAGCCGTCCTCCGCCTTGAAGGAGTCGTA
>DATLAV010000167.1:0-8854 GCA_035527235.1 Patescibacteria group bacterium
CATCGACCTCCTCCACGGGCTGAACAAGACCCGGGGGATGACTCTGATAGCTGCGACCCACGACACCAAGATGATCAAGGCGAGCGACCGCATCGTCTGGATGCGGGATGGGAAGATAGAGAGGATAGAGAGGGGTTGAAGGGTCACGCCTGGCTGGCGGGGTTCCTCCTGCTCTCGGTGCTCCACCTCATGACATACATCCTTATCAGGGAGCCTGTGACGTGAGCCCACTCCCTGTCGCCGAAGGTCCTTAGCCTAAGTTCAGCCTCGTTCTCGTCGACCTTGGACATGTAGAGCACGTTCTTGGTATAGAAGTTACCCGCAGTGGTCCCCGAGGCCTTGTAGATGAAGGTTATCTCGACGTCGGCCTCCGCGGTCTCCCTCGCCAGCTTGATGGACGAAGTGGACTTGACGGGGTCGTTCTCGAGCCGCTTCAACGACGCGACGACGAACTCCGCGAACGGCTCGATCTCTGAAGGGAGCAGCCTCATGGGTATCCTAATGTCGTAGGGCTCGAAGGGGCTCCTGCCCTCTTTCTCGACCAGCCTCCACTTCCTCAGGAGGGAAGGGGTGATGATTACCGAGCTCCTGAGGGCAGCGTAGGCCCCCGCCAGTACGGCGGTCATGGCGATCCCTATCGACGCCAGGCTCCAGAAGGCGGATACCTTCTGGGTGACCTCAAGGGTGAAGCCCAGAAACGTGATCACCTTGTAGAAGCTGAGGCCCAGGAGGTACCCGATGCCCCCCGCCGTCAGCCCCAGGATCAATGCCTCCGCCACGAAGATAGCCGAGATCTGGGAGGGGTTCAAACCCACCGATGAGAGGATGTGGATCTCCTTCTTCCTTTCGTACATCGAGTTGAGCACGGTCACCACGACGTTGAGGACAACGATCCCCCAGGGAACCAGCAGGGGGAGCCCCTTCCCCTCGAGGTATCGGCCGAGGCGGGCCAAGATGACGCCGTCGACGGAGGCGGACCAGGCCCAGTAGCCCCGCTCCAGCGCCAGCCTCTCCGCGAACTCGGGTGCGTCGACTCCCTCTACGAGCTTCATGGAGACTCTGCTAATCCTCACGATGGGGATGCGCAGTGCGTCGGAGATGTGGAGGAAGGCGACCTCCGAGGGCTCGCACGGCTCCCAGACGTAGTAGGGGGTTTCCTCCTCGGGGGTCAGGTTGACGATCTTGCCGGGCAGGAAGGTCCGGCCATCGATCTCTCCCAGCTTCCTGAGCCCCTCGTCGTCGAGGACGCCCACCAGCGTGAGATCTAGGCCCATGATGACTAGGCTATCCCCAACCTCGACGTCGAGCACAGTGAGCAGGGTCTCGCTTATGGCGACCTCCCCCTCAAGGGGCAGGCGACCTCGGACTAGATTGGAGCCCACTCCCGTCAGCTCCTCCTCCACCGCGGCGTCCACGCCGAGGAACCCGTGGATGGGCTGGCCACCTAGGCGAGTCCAGGGGCGCTCCTGGGGCTTGCTCTCCGCCTTCAGGGAGACCACGAGAGTCTCGGGCTGGCGCTGCAGCCAGTTGGAGGAGAGGTCCCTGTCGGAGAGGAACGTCGGCTCCAGGTCGTCGTAGTCCTGTGCCCTGATCAGTACGCCGAGGCCGTCGGGGGGTCTGTTCAGGGTTTTCCTGGTGATGATGCCGTAGCCCTCAGAGAATGAGGTGAGGGTGACGAAGCTCATCACGAGGACGCTCAACGAAATGAGGGTGAGGATGAACTTGAGGCGCCGCCTCTTGATGCTCCTCTTCGCCATGGAGAACACCGGGACGACGATGTTGCTCAGGGGGACCTGCCCGTTCCTCTCCCGCCCCTTCATGAACCGCGGAAAGATCGTCGCAATGAATAGGGAGGCACCGATGGAGCCCACCGATACGCCGATGAACCGGGTGGGCGAGAGGATCATGCTTCCAGGATATGAGAGGTAGAGGACCACTATGGCTAAAATGAACAGCCCCACGCCCCCCAGCACCTTCGTGACGTCCCTGTTTGCGAGGAGGAACGCGACGGTCGTGGAGGCTAGAGCCAGGAAGACCACTATGATGTAGACCGAATACATGGCGTCGTTGAGCATCGAGATGAGGTGGGATCGGGTCTCCCAAGCTAGGAGGTAGCTCCTCTTGCAGTCCCCAAAGCTGTCCACGTACAGCCCCTCGGAGAGCAACTCCACAGAGTCCGAGAGGAAGGTCTCAGCGGCGACGACCACCGCCCTCTCCGAGACCATGTAGAACCCGTAAGACTCCATCTCGTCCAGCCTGCCGCGGACGGAGGCCAGAACGCCCTCCACCGTCTCGATGTTGTACTGGACTGAGAACGGCCTGACGTCACGGGCGACCAGGGCGCCCTGCCCCACGCCCCCCTGTTCGATTTTAATGGTGCGGATGTCCAGCCCCGCCCTGAAGAGGATAGAGACGTTCACCTCGACCACTACTCCCTCGTTGGCGGGGATCAAGAGGTGGTTTGGCTCAAGGTTTACGAACTTGCTGCTGCTCTCCCCTGAGTCGCCGAAGATCAGCGGGAAGCCGTCCCTCAGGATGACCTGGCCAGAGGATGGATCGAGAGTGGAGTATATGACCTCCGTTGGTAGTTCCTCGGACTCGACGAACTGGATGTCGCCCTCCACGATCAATGAAGCGGCCGGTTTCAGGTTCACGATGAGCTCAGCGTCGGGGAGATCATCTACACGGACCGGGAGATGGTCAACCCCGGGAGTCGAGAGATCATCGGCGAACAATATCAAGGAGTACTGCCGATCATCCAAGAACTGGAGTTCGAATCTACCGTCCGCATCCGTCTCAACCACGTCGATGAGGCCTCGACCATACCACAGGGAGGCGCTTGCGCCCTCCAAAGGCGCGCCTTCCTCATCCAAGATAAAGCCTGAGACTGTCGAAGAGCCCTCAACGGAGGCGATCGGCGACGCGGTGAGGAATAAAATGAACGCTATGAGGAGAACCACTCTGAGGGGTGAAACAGCTCCCTTCGAGTCCATGGCCGGGGTCAATCTACTAATTCCTCCTCTAGAGTCCCGGGCTCTTAAATATAGGCTTTCCCGGTGGGATATAGATTCAACTGAACGCGCCCGAATGGAAATATTCTTGACCTAGCTCCCGAGATAGGATAGGATTGGAAGATGACCCGAAGGATCAAGATACTATCACCCTCCGTCGGCGAGGTTCACGCTGAGCTGACGGACGAGAACCCCAAGACAGCTGACAAGATATGGGAGGCGTTACCCCTCCAGGCTAAAGCAAGCACCTGGGGGCAGGAGATCTACTTCTCCATCCCCGTCGAGATCGAGGACGAGAACGCCAAGGAGGTCGTGGAGAAAGGTGACCTCGGCTACTGGCCCCCGGGGAGCGCATTCTGCATCTTCTTCGGCCTCACACCTGCAAGCAGGGGGAACGAGATCAGGCCCGCCAGCCCCGTCAATGTATTCGGGAGGGTCCTGGACGGCCCCGAGGTCTTCATGAAGGTGAGGAGCGGCGACAGGATCGAGATCGACAGGGCCTAACCCTGTTGGGCCAGGGCTAACTTCGTCTCCAAGCGCCGCGCTAGATCCGTGATCATCTTCATGTTCGTCGAGAGGACGATGAGGGGCTCCCTCTCCTTCGACTAAAAGTCCAGGGTCAGTGGCTTCCTGAAGTCGAGCTCGGGGTGGCCCGGTGTCTCATCGAGGAGGCGAGCTTGGTTCTCCCGCATCCTCTCCTCGTTTATCAGGCCGCCCGAGGCGCACCTCTCTATCAGTTCGATGGCGCGCGTCATCAACACGAATATCCTGATGCCCTCCGTCCCCCCTCTCTGGTTGATCGAGAAAATCTTCAACTTCAAAGGAATCTCCCAAGATTATATTGAATCTTAAAATAAAACTAACTGCCCCCGACAGGCTTAACTTTCCTGACCCCTATGAAGCGGTATTGAGATGGTGAACCCAGGAGCCCTCTTCCGCCTCATGCGGCCCGTCAACTGCGCCATGATGGGATTCGCGATAGTTGTCGGCGCAGCGATTGGTGGAGGATGGGAGCTCTTCGGCTCTCCGCCGAGTCTGGCCTACGCGTTCGTGACGGGCTTCGCGCTCACCGGCAGCGCCATGGCCATCAACGACTACCACGACAGGGAGATCGACGCCATAAACGAACCCCAGAGGCCGATCCCCAGCGGGGAGGTCTCCCCGAGGGAGGCCCTGGCTGAGTCGGTGGTCCTAGGAGCCGTCGGCCTCGCCGCCTCGTGGCTTACGGGTTTGAACAGCCTGTTACTCGCCGTGCTGGGCTGGGGCATCTCGATCGCCTACGCCACCTTCGGCAAGAAGACAGGACTTCCCGGGAACCTGATGGTGAGCTCATGCATCGCCCTCCCCTTCGTCTACGGGGGGGTCATCGCCGGGGGGCTGACGATGCAGAGTTCATTGATGTTCACGCTTGTGGCGTTCCTAACGAACACGGGGAGGGAGATCACCAAGGGCATCGTCGACGTCGAGGGGGACAGGGCCGAGGGCGTTAGGACAGTCGCCGTCTCGAGGGGAGAGAGGACCGCAGCGTTGCTCTCGGCCGCGCTGTACCTGGCGGCAGCCATCATCTCAGTCGTGCCGTACTACTTGGACGCGGTCTCCATCTGGTACGTCCCCTTCGTCGGCGTCACTGATGTGGGACTGATCTACCTCTCATATTTGCTTGTGAAGGACTCCAGCCGTGAGAACAGCAGGAGGGTCAAGAACTGGGTCAGGACGCTCATGATGAGCGGCCTAGTGGGTTTCCTCCTCGGAAACCTGATGTAGAAGAACTACCTCGAGGAGAGGGCTATCCTCTCAACCTCGAGCCTACGGCGGATGGCGAAGGCGTTGCCGTCGTTGTTCGCGGCGCCGATGAGCTGGTTGGCGAGTATCTCCTCCAGTGTGAGCCTGTTGCTGAAGGCGGATTCCTTGATGCCCCTCACGATATACCTGAGGGCGAGGTCGATCCTCCTCTGGGGGGAGATGTCCACGGCGAGTCTGTATACGACGCCTCCGTAGCCGATCCTCGTGGTGTCCTCGTTGGGCGCGGCGTTCTCCACGGCCCTCACCAGGACCTCGATGGGGTTCCTGCCCGACTTTATGTTGATATACTTGAACGCGTTCTTCACGATGCTCGTGAGGCGGCTCTTGTCCCCGCCGCTGTTCCCCGGCCGCATCAGGCTGTTGATGAGCCGTTCCACTATGTTCATGTCCGATTTGCGGAACTTGCGGGCCTCGTGTCTGCCGCTCGTGTGGGGTAGGTAGACCGGCTCCAGGTTCAGGTATCTCTGGAGGCCTATGTCCCTGACGGTGATGCCGTCGAAGCTCCACTCTCCGAACAGCTTGGGGGCCTCGGCTGATGTCTGGCTCATTCAACCACTTCTTCCGTGAATCAGAGAGTGGAATAAGGGTACCCAAATAAAAGGGTTACCGAGGGCGCCAACAACCTTAAAATCGGCCCGCCCTCCTCACAGTAGATCAATGTCCGACAGGGGCTACAACGTCACGTACTACATTCTCTGCGTGATCGCCCTCTTCGTGATGATGAGCACCAGCCTCGTAATCCCCCTGATCTCCATCTTCGCTAAGCAGGTCGGCGCTTCTGGGGTCACTATCGGGCTGGTGGTCGCCGGGTACTGGATCAGCAGGATCTTCCTGGAGATCCCCAGCGGGTTCATCTCCCAGAGGCTCGGATACTACAGGACGATGATGATGGGGATCGCCCTCACCATCGTAGGGACCGTCATCTGCGCCTTCGTCACCACGCCGATCCAGCTCACATTAGCTCGAGCCCTGATGGGCCTGGGGGCGCCCCTCTTCTTCGCCGTGGCGACGACCCTCGTCATTAATTTATTCACTTCGGAGAGTCGGGGGACAGCCCTCGGGATGTTCCAGGGGATCGAGTTCGTGGGCACCATCGTGGGGGCGACGTTCAGTGGCTACATCGTGGCCGCCTACAACTTTAAAACGAGCTTCCTGATCTCCGCTGGGCTCGTCTGCGCCGCTCTGATCCTCATCGTCGTCCCCCGCTACGTGAGGGAGGAGTCCAAGCGCCAGGTCGCCGCTGAGCCCCTCTCACTCTCGGCCCTGAGGGAGGTGCTGGGGAACAGGGACCTGCTCATCGTATCCAGCGCCACCTTCGCCGAGTTTATAATGAGCGGCGGGGTGCTGATGACCATCTTCCCCCTCATGGCCAACGAGGAGCTTGGCTTCTCCCTGACCTCCATAGGGCTGCTTATGGGCTGCAGGTCCATCGGCTACGTCATCGCCATGTTCAGCATGGGGAGGATCTCAGACAGGCTGGGGAGGCGCCCCGTCCTCCAGTTCGGCATCGCCGCGACCGCAGCGCTGACGCTCATCATGGGGATGGCGAAGACCTTCAACAGCCTCGCCGTCATCATCTTCGGGATAGGCATCTCAACTGGGGCGATCTGGATCGTTAGCCCCGTCCTCGCCGCCGAGTCGGTCAAGCTGAACCAGAGGGGCGCTGCGATCGGCACATACAGGACGTTCTTCGACCTGGGCTCCATCATGGGGCCGATAATGATGACCTACGTGATGGTGGCCTACGGGGCGATGACCTGCTTCTACCTAGCCTCGGCTCTTCTGCTAGTGAACCTGCTGCCGACGACGCTGCTTAAGAAGAAGTGATCAGCGCATCGGCTTCTTGACCTTGCCCAAGACGAGGAGGTGGAGGGGCACGCCGTTCACGGCGCTGACCTTGTACCTGACGCCCGGTATGTCCCCCATGGACCTGGCCCGGGGGCCGCCGATCCCCTCTATAAGGACCTCGTCGTGCTCATCCACGTAGTTGAGGGCTCCGTCCCCTGGCAGGAACGCGGTGACGAGGCGCCCGTTCTTGATCAGCTGTATCCTGACGCATTTTCGGATGGCGGAGTTGGGCTGCTTGGGCTCGATGCCCACCTTCTGCAGCACGATGCCACGCCCCATCGGTGCTCCCTCGAGGAGGCCCTTCTTGTCCGTCCTTCTTTTGAGCTTGAGGACGTAGTCCTTGCTCTTGAGGCGCATCTTCTTCCTGACCTTGGTGAGCCTTCGCGCCGTGTACATCCCGTTTGCCATGGGGTATTCCGGTAAGCCGTCCACCGTGTCATGTTTAAACTTTACGCAAAACAGAACCGGTATAGGAGCAGGTTTTTATTGGGTTACACATGCCCGTGAACCTTTATCTTCCATGTAAAGTTGATGATTCTCGTCGTGAGCATCTTTGGAAAGACTTATAATCGTTCCTTATCGTCGCCTCAATCTAAATTAAGGATGAAAATTCAGGATATTTCCCCCTTTTACTGCTTGAAACAAATCTTTTTATTAGGCATCCTATGTTTCAGTGGTAGGAGATTTCCAAATGAGTGGTAGGGAAAAGCCACACCTCAACCTGATCATCATCGGTCACGTAGACCACGGCAAGAGCACTAGCATCGGCCATCTGTTCTACGACGCCGGTGCAATCAGCGAGAAGGTGATCAAGGACTTCGAGGCCGAAGCAAAGGCCCTTGGAAAGGAGTCCTTCAAATATGCATGGGTCCTCGACAAGCTCAAGGAGGAGCGGGAGAGGGGCCTCACAATCGACCTGGCGTTCTACAAGCTCGAATCTGACAAGCATTTCTTCACCGTCATCGACTCACCTGGTCACAGGGACTTCGTCAAGAACATGGTCACTGGCGCCAGCCAGGCCGACGGGGCCGTCCTCTTCATCTCCGCCAAGCGGGGTGAGTACGAGGCCGGAACTAACCCGGGCGGCCAGACCAGGGAGCACGCCTTCTTGGCCAAGACGCTGGGCGTCGACCAGATCGTCGTCGCTGTCAACAAGATGGACGACCCGACGGTCGACTGGAACGAGACGAGGTACGAAGAGGTCAAGGACGGGATGGTCCGCCTCCTCAGGATGGTAGGTTACAACCCCGATAAGATCCACTTCGTGCCCACCTCGGGTTGGACCGGCGACAACCTGGTGAACAAGAGCGACAAGATGCCCTGGTACAAGGGGCCCACCATCTTAGAGGCGCTCGACGAGTTCACGCAGCCCCCGAAGCCCGCGGATAAGCCGCTCCGAATCCCCGTGCAGGAGGTCTACTCTATCAGGGGCGTCGGGACCGTGCCTGTCGGCAAGGTCGAGACGGGCGTGCTGAAGATGGACCAGACCGTCGTCTTCATGCCCAGCGGCGAGCGGGGCGAGGTCAAGAGCATCGAGACGCACTACACGAGGATGAACGAGGCCGGGCCAGGGGACAATATCGGGTTCAACGTCAAGGGCATCCCCAGGGACAAGATCAAGAGGGGTGACGTCGCGGGCGCAACCAGCGACATACCCAAGGTGGCGAAGGCTTTCAACGGAAGGATCTTCGTGATCCACCACCCGACGGCCATCGCCGTCGGCTACACGCCGGTGATCCACATCCACACGGCCCAGATGGCGGTCCGCTTCGACAAGCTGCTACTGAAGATCGACCCCAGGAGCGGCCAGACCGTGGAGGAGAACCCGTCCTATCTGAGGACCGGTGACGCCGCCGTGGTCAGGTTCGTGCCCCTGCAGCCCCTGGCCTGTGAGAAGTACACTGACTTCCCGCAGCTGGGCAGGTTCGCTCTAAGGGACATGGGCACCACCATAGGCGCCGGCGTGATCCTCGAGGTCGAGACCTAGGAGCGGTGTGGAGACACACACTCCCCCTTACGGAAGATTTAAGTTCGAGGCTCAGGACACAGGGAAGCGTCAAAGATGGTGAAGCGGGCGAGGATAAAGCTGACGAGTACCGACACCCAGAAGCTCGGCGAAGTCTGCCAAGAGATAAAGGACATCGCCAAGAAGATTGGTGTCAAGCTAGTTGGCCCCATACCTCTTCCGACGA
>DATLAV010000168.1:0-7974 GCA_035527235.1 Patescibacteria group bacterium
GGAAACCATAAATAAATGGGGTTTTACTAAATCCCTGATTATATCCTATCAGATGCGTTGCGCGCGCGGAAACCAAAACCCCCGGAAATCCTTATCCCCAGCCACCATCGGATCGGACTGGTGCTAAGGGTGGGATTCGAACCCACGGATCCCTTCGGTATAATGGCCTAAGCATCTTTAACTGACTTGGTAAAAAATTTTGTTTGATTGCTCAAAAGAAAAAACGTTTTTTAAAAAGGAAAAAAACTGAATTTTTCAGATAGGTGGGGGAGTGATCCGATTATTCTAAACCCTGTGAATCTCTTAGAAGTCCAAAATCTTGAGTTTATCCTCCTCAATGAGACGTTAGGTTTATATAACACGATGTGTGTTTTACAATACATGATGTTAGGTAAACATCATATGGTGTGTGTTGAAGCTAACAAATGGTGGATTCGAGATGAATGAGAATTTCAACCGGAAATGGATCATGGTCACCGCTGCAGCAGTAGTGTTGACGTACGTCGCTGTCGGCCTGTATCAGGGTTTCAGCATTGGTGCTTCCTCGATAGTTCTTCCCGTGATCGTGGGGAACCTATTCGTCGTAGTCGGGATGCTATATTGGGTAATTACAGAGAGGAGGGCGGGAATCCCCGTCACCGACGAGAGGAGCCAGCTAGTTGACGGAAAGGCGGCTAAGCTCACCCTCA
Organism: Patescibacteria group bacterium; assembly: GCA_035527235.1. Taxonomy (GTDB): domain Archaea; phylum Thermoproteota; class Bathyarchaeia; order TCS64; family TCS64; genus BS750m-G28. The sequence continues at coordinate 690 of DATLAV010000168.1, forward strand.
TCGTGGGCATATACTTCATGATGGCGCTCACATTCTACGACATAGCGGCCCAGTACATCCCTCTGCCCACAAAGAATGCGGCCATCTACTTGGCTGCGTCGGCGATGTTCCTTCTGTCCTTCTTCGGCCTATCCAGGTGGTACTATGGGAAAAGGCCCTCAAGGTGACCCCTGTGAGAGCGAGGATAAAGGAGCTGCGTGCGCGGGATGGGTTGAGGCAGGAGGATCTGGCGAGGAAGGTGGGCTGCAGGCGTGAGACGATCAGCTTCGTGGAGAACGGGGAGTACAATCCCTCCCTGCTGCTGGCGGTGAAGATCGCGCGTGTCTTCGAGGCAAGCGTTGAGGAGGTCTTCCAATTCGATGAGGACGAGCTGAAGCTCGACCTTTGAGAACGATCGTCTGCTTGAGGGGGGATTAATAAAATGGTCTTTGAAAAAAAGCGTATCGCGAAATACTCGGCGCTGGCTGGGTTTCTGCTGATGATAGTACTCCTTTCTCTCCCATCTGCTTGGGCTCTGGACCAAGAGACGATCTCGCGCAGAGACCTGGTGATAGACCTTGGAGGCGGATTGACCACGGATGCCCAGCTGACCTTCCCCGCCGTCGGGGATGGCCCCTTCCCGGGCGTGCTCATCATACACGGTTCAGGCAGCACTGACATGGACGGATATATCCCAGCGGAGCTCACAGGAACGGGAGAGCCCGTGAGACACTACCTCCTGATGGCCGAGTACCTCACCGAGAGGGGCTTCGCAGTGCTCAGATACAACAAGAGAGGTGTAGGCCTGAAAGGTGTGACCTTGGATGCGGACATTGTCGTGAACAAGACCGTTCAGGATCTGATACAGGACGCCGAGAAGGCACTGGAGGTTCTGATGCAGCAGAGCCAAGTCGATTCGGATGACATCACAATCATAGGGCGCAGCGAGGGGGCCGTGATAGCGCCTATTGTAGCGATAGGAAACCCGGAGGTAAAGAACGTCGTGCTCATGGGCGCAGGCGCACACAATCTCTACGACATGTTATGGTACCAGGTCGTCGAGAGGAACATGGTGATGTTCGACGCGATAGACAGCGATAGCGACGGGTTGACCTCGGTCCAAGAGGTGCAGGTGCTCCACCCGACCTTGGTCAACGCGATGGTCGAGAATAGCACGGGTGAGTGGCTCTGGAGATCCGGGTTCGACCTCGATGGGGATGGTTTCCTGAACGCGACGGGCGAGTTGAGACCCCGGTATGTCATGTACTTCGAGTACCTGAATCAGACTCAGTTCCAGGGAAACTGGTATCAGTCGCACTTTGCCCTAGATAGTACGCTGGAAGTCATAGGCGATGTCCCAGCCAGTGTCTTGATCCTCCACGGTGAAGGGGATCAGCAGGGGCCGGTCTCAGAGGCTTTCCTTCTAGAGCAGAGGCTGACCGAGGTGGGGCACCCCGATCACACCTTGATCACTTATCCTGGTCTAGGGCATACATACTACCCTGTGGACCGTTGGCTACAGTTCTTCGGCCCACCCGAGGACTACATTCTCTCGGACCTTGTCACATGGTTGAAGGATCCTGGGCGGGACATTCGCATCCTAGAGGCACAGCTAGAAACGGCCACAGACACGGCTGAAGGCCTACAAGGTCAACTCGGCGACCTGAATTCCGAACTCGACAGGCAGGCCAGTGAACTGGGGAACCTAATAGAGGAATTGCTATCAGAATCGGCTAGCATGATAAATACCGTCACCGAGCTGGAACGCAATAATATGGAATTGCTATCAGCCCTGGATTCAGCTAAGAACCTGATATACATCGCAATCGGGATAGCAATAATCGCTGTCATCGTAGGAGTCGCGACGGTGTCCAAGAGGCTTCGCTCATAGCCGTGTTGGAGGTGAGAACGAATTGAAAGAATGGACATGCGTGCAGGTCGGCCACCACAAGAACGTAGCTGAGGTGATAGATGAATACCAGAGGGACGGCTGGCGCCTCCATACATATCAAGCGACCGGACAGGCAACGATGGTCAGCCATTATCTGCTGTTCGAGAGAGAGCGGTAGATAAAAACACGAGATAAGAAGACGGCTTCCCCATCACTTTCTCATTTCATTTATCTGTGTCTTTTTGTACTCATAGTCGATAATGTTCTCAGACCCTCTCTGGAACAAATCAGTGAACTTTTCGAGAGTTGAAGATCCTTTCACGCGCACGCGAATCAGAAGTACGGAGCGCTCGGGGATGGTGCGGAGGGCGGGGTTCAAACCCACGAATCCCTTCTGAACGGCTGCCTCAGGGCAGCGCCTTTTATTTAATTTGAGTAGATAACACTTCAGTTGATAAATGTCTTATACTTTGGTCAGCATCTGATTTTTTGTAACAGAAAATACCTTTAATCCAAATATTACATCAATAATTTAGTAAATTATTTGGAGAGGGGCTCATGAGCGTTGGATCTCAATTCAACGAGCCAGTGAAAAAATGGAGGTACAATCTCACAAAATTCAAAGGGACGAATAATAAACCTGAAAACCGTATTACATGCCACCGAAGCGAAAAAAAGACATAACTGCCACAGTAACAACACCCCCGAAAAAATGCTATAAGCGCGCGCGCTCCTTGCAGACTCTACAATACTCTCTTAACTATTTACATTCATCAATTGATTATCTAATTGATTGTCATGAGGTTGAAGTGGCTGGGACACGCGAGCTTCCTCGTCAAGGCCGAGGCGCGCGCGCCTCCTTGATCTACTTCCCGCGAATAACGCCAATATATGAAAGTATAAAAAAATACAATTTTCTACGAAAAAATATCCCATCTAAACGAATCTAAGACCCCGTTCATAAAAAGAAGACTAAAAACACCTTTTCAAAATAGAGGGGGGTCAGACATCGGAACATGAGAAACCCTCCATCACTCGAAAGGAACCGTAAAACGACTCCATCAGCATCCGATTCCAGTAAAAAACACAGTCAATTCCGAGAAAAACACCTACCAAACACATCCAGAACACGCCAGAGGGGGGTGGTGGGGGTCATGCACCTGAGAGTGAAAACGTCGCCCCACAGCGAAAGAAACTCGATAACGCTCCCGATCTGACCCCGTTTATACCAAAAGGGGCACTAATGCATACCCAAAAACCGTTAATGCTACTTTCACACCATGAAAAAACCAACCCTATATTAGACGATGACGAAAGCCACTCCTTAAAACCCGCACATAACAAACAACGCACAGCAACCACGACAGAGGAAGCCATCAAATCAACAAGGAAAAGCAAACTCCCAAAAACCTTTATTACTACCCACCTACGCGCGCCAAGAAGTTCATAAACCCCAATACCACCTACAACCCCATGCCATCCACGGAGAGCCTCTGCGACCTCCTCTTCGAGGTCTCCAACGAAGACCGCCTAAGCATCCTCCTCCAACTCCAGGAAAACCCCCTCAACATCACCAACCTCGCCAAGAAGCTCGACTCCAGCACCCAGGAGGTCAGCAGACACGTCTCCAGGCTCAACGACGTCGGCCTCACGGAACGGACCCCCGAAGGCCTCTACATCCTCTCCCCCTACGGAGAGCTCACCCTCAGGCAGATCCAGAGCCTCAACGTCACCTCCACCCACAGGGACTACTTCCGCACCCACACCCTCACCAGCCTCCCCCAGGAGTACATCTACCGCCTCGGCGAACTCACCAACGCAAAGTACATCGACAACGTCATGGTCGCCATCCACAGGATCGAGGAGACCCTCATAGCCGCCGAGGAGTACATCCTGAACCTCAACGTCCCCTACATCGCCAGCGCCTTTCCCCTCATCGGGGACGCCTTTCACAGGGGAATAGAGGGCAGATTCATAAAGACCAGAAATCTCACAATCCCAGAGAACATGATGGAGGAGAGGCAGCAGTTCTTAGAGGAAGGATACCTCCAGAAGATTAAAGCATCAGGACAGTACGAGGAGAGGCTCCTCCCCGACGCCCCCCTCATCCTCTACATGTCCGAGAAGGAGGTCGCCATCCTCACATTCCCCGAGAAAGAGGGAGGATACGACTTCCACGGATTCACCTCCGACGACGAGGACACCCTAAGATGGTGCAGAGACGCCTTCAACCACCACTGGGAGAAGGCAAAGAAAAACATCTAGACCGGCTTTCGCTTCTTCTCCAAGGCGCCCTGGATGAGCCCCTCCTCCACGTCCACCCTCAGGGTCCCGTTCGCCCCCCTCAGCTCAAGGATGACACCCTCCACGAAGCTCACCTCCTCGATCTCACCCAGATAACCCTCCAGCAGCACACCGTCACCCCTCCCGTTAGACAGCACGATCTTCCTCATATGCACCCTGGAGGTCATCTCAATCGAGAACGCGTGACCACGCTCGTCACCCATCTCCATTCACCAGACCCCGGTGGGCACAGGCAGCCCACAACCCAACGACTGCTCCTGATCGAGCCTCTCGAACTCCTCGATCATCCTCTCAATAACGGTGAGATACATCTCAAACTCCTCCATGTCGACAACGAGACCGGGCTGATCCTGAGCCTCCTCGAGGTGAAGACCCGGGTTGGTGACATACGGTTCCATCCAGTTCACTTCTAACCATGGGCAGTGCCCCATTCAGGATAAAGACTCCGCAAGTCGAATAATGAGACTCCAGCAACGGTTCTGAAGGAACATAACCGATCCTAAGGAGATCAAGGACTCCCAGGCTGGATCCGACCGAGGCCATTCAACTTATATAAATTTGAAGGAAATAACCTGTAATTTCCATGATAGGAGAAGGTGACCTCGGCGCCGCTCAACCCGAGCGAGGCAAAGAAGATCGGATGAGAACCCTCCTCCTAACACGCGCACAAACCGTCCTGAGGGGAGCTACGACGACTACCCGGAAGACGGGACGCCTCCAGTTCATCGACTTCACCAGGGGCGTCGTGATGGCCATCATGGCATGGGACCACGCCTCCGGCTTCTGGAACTCCAGCCACCACGGAGGCGAGGGGGTTATGGGCGCGATGCCCCCCTTCGTCAACCTCACATGGTTCCTCCTCAGGTTCGTGAGCCACTACTGCGCCCCCACATTCATATTCCTGGCGGGCACAGTCCTCGCCCTCTCCGCCGCCAAGAGGCTCGACAATGGCGAATCCCAGTGGAGCGTCTCCTCCCACATGATGAAGAGGGGAATAGCCCTCCTCATCCTGGAGGCACTGGTCGTCGCCCCCGCCTTCGGCGCCTCCCGATTCTACTTCGGGGTGATCGCATGCATCGGCGTCTGCCTCATCATCCTCAGCGTGGCTAGACGCCTCCCCCCCATCGTCATCCTCACCCTCTCCCTCATCATCGTGCTCAACCACCCCTACCTGGACCTCGGATTCATCCCCAACGACACATGGTGGGGATGGTACCTCAGGGTCATCATCCACGAGCCCAACTCCCAGTGGCCCCCCTTCACCGGCCTCTACCCAGTGATCCCGTGGATAGGCGTCATGGGCCTCGGCTGGAGTCTCGGCACACACCTCACCGGGCTCAACGGAGACGAGACCAAGCAGCTCAAGAGACCCCTCATCATGGCAGGAGTGTCCTGCCTGGTCGCATGGTTCGTGGTCAGGGCACTCAACGGATACGGCAACCTCCTGCCCCGGCTGGGGAACACCGCCATAGACTGGCTCTACGTCTCCAAGTACCCCCCCAGCCTCGCGTTCCTCCTCTGGACACTGGGAGGCATGTGCCTCATCATGGCCCTCGGCCTCGAACTGCAGGACAGACCAAACTTCAACGGAGGGCTCACCGGCATGATCCAAACCTTCGGCAGGAACCCCCTGTTCTTCTACCTCGCCCACCTGTGGCTCTACAGGCTGAGGCCCCCCGGCGTCCCCCGATACAACTTCTCCCTGCCCCTCGTGCCCACCCTGGGGCTTTGGCTGCTCGGGCTCCTCATCCTCTGGCAGCTCTGCATCAGGTACGAGAGGCTGAAGAGGGCCCACCCAGACTCGCCGCTGAAGTACATATGAAGGATCTGAAATGAGAGAGAATAGTTCAAAGGGAGCGCAGGTCTTCACCCCGAGGGCGCTCCTCGCCTCCCTCGTCATCGTCGCCGTAATCACGGGCGCCAACATGTTCTCCAACGGCCCCCCCGACTGGGATGAGCAGCCACCCGAGAGCAGGGGATACACGGGGCACGCCTACATATTCTCATACGCCGAAGGGCTGGCGCTCAACTTCATCGGCGTCGACGAAGTCAACGCAACCGACAAGACCGGCCTCATGCACGGATTCTTCGAAAACGCCACCCAACCATGCGACGAGATCGACATCTACTGGGGATCTAACGAAAACTACACCTGCCTCGAGGACGCCTTAGAGAAGACATTCCCCTTAATTGGCTGGAACATCACATGCACGGCAGGCACAGCCCTCAACACTTCGACTAGGGAGCACCCCTTCATCTACCGCCACTACAACGCCTCTAGTATCGACGGGAGAAACTGGATCGGTGTGGCCGGGGTCTGGAACTGTACCGAGTCGGGGAGGATGTTCACCATCTGCCTGTCAAGCCAGGACGAGTCCGCCAACCCGGCCGACCTCGAGGAGAGGTACATCGAACTGATGAGCTCCTTCTTCAGCTGGAGCTACAGAAGACCCATACGCAGCGGAAGGCTCCCCGACTATGTCACGAATACGGTCACCGCCTCACTGATGGTACTCTTCTGCGTGGGCCTAACGTTCACATTCAAGATGGAGAGGTTCCCCAACTTCGCCCACATACACTATGCAACCATCGGCAGCGCAGTCAGCTTCTATCTGGTACGCTTCTATCGATTCAACTCCTACGACACCTGGCCCTTCGCAGCCCTAGTAGGCGGACTCATAGGCATGATCCTCTACGTCACTCTGGTCCGCCCCATTGGAAGCAAAGCTAGGAAATGGAACAGGTATATCATCCTGACCTTCACGTCCTACGTCATCGCATACTCCATGGTCTCCGTCATCGGCATGTTCAACTACTGGACCAGGAACGCCATGGGAGCCCCCTCGACGGGATTCAGGGTAGGAGGGGACTTCCGGATCAACGGCCTACCGGGAATCGCCTACATCGGCCCTCTGACTTGCATCTTCGTCGTCGTGGGCTTCCACTTCTTCCTGACCAAGACGCGGTTCGGAACCTCACTGAGGGCTACAGCCGAGGACGAAAACCTGGCGGCCACCCTCGGCATAAACGTCTACAACTCCCATCTAGCATCCTGGTTCATATCAGGCGCCCTCTCAGCCTTAGCGGGCTCCATAATCACCCTCTGGAGCG
>DATLAV010000169.1:0-8082 GCA_035527235.1 Patescibacteria group bacterium
GAGAAGAGGGAGAAGGCCAAGGACGTCCTCGAGGATTTCCTCCTCAAATAGAGCTCAAAACCTTCTTTTCTCAATTAAATAGGCAGATACTAGCCTAAGGTCGCATTCTTCATGGATTGAAAATTGTTAAGAAAAATGAAAAAGGAGCATGAGTCATGAGCGGAAAATCATCCTACGAGAACCGCCCCGCCGTGGAGTCGGATCTCCCCCACCTCTATGAGCTGATCAGGAAGCTTGCCGAGAGAAAGACCTGAATAATTTCCTTCTCATGGGGTGAAGAGGACCTTACACCCCTTCTTAGAGATGGCCAGCTGGAAGGCCTCCTCAGCGGCCTCAAGAGGCAGTTTATGGGTTATCAGGTCCCTCACGTTCACCTTCCCGCTCTGGATCAAGTCTATCGACTGCCCAAAGTTAACAGGCTTCGCATCGTAGGCCCCCACCATCTTTATCTCCCTCCTGACAACCCGGGTCATCGGTATCTCCACCATCCCAGGGAAGATACCGATCACGGTCACTTGCCCCCTCTTCCTGATCAACTGGACCGCCTGCCTGAGAGCCGGGGCAGCACCGGTGGCGACGAAGGCGATGTCCGCGCCCTCCCCATCCGTGAACACCATCACCTTCTCGACGAGGTCCTCCTCCTCGACGTTCACTGTCTCGAACCCGAGCCGCTCCGCTATCCTAAAACGTTCGACATCGACGCCTACTCCGGTCAGGAGGACCCGAGCTCCTGTGAGCCTGAGAAGCTGGGCTGAGAGGATGCCGATGGGGCCTACACCGTGTACGACGGCGAGGTCACCCAGCTTGATAGGCGTGCAGTCCCTGACGAAGTGGACGGCGTTACTCAGAGGCTCGACGATAGATGCTTCCTCGAAGGACATTCCTTCCGGCATACTGTGGAGCAGATTATAGGGCACTGCGACGTACTCGGCGAAACCTCCGTCCGCATGGATGCCGAACAGAGTCGAGGCCTCGCAGAGGTTGCTCATGCCCTCCCTGCAGAAACGGCAGCTCCCGCATGCCTTAACCGACTCGCTCAGCACACGGTCACCCACACCGAGGCCTTTCACCGCATCCCCAATCTCAACAATCTCCCCGGCGAACTCGTGGCCGAGGACTACGGGGAGCTTCATACCCGAGTAGGCGGGTGTGTAGTAATATATGCCGAGATCGCTGCCGCAGATGGCCGCCGCCCTCACCCTGATGAGAGCCTCATCCCGTCCGATCTGGGGGTCGGGGACCTCCTTCACCTCGACGCCCGGCTCCGGCCTGCTCTTAACAACCGCCCTCAACTGACGACACGATTAAACCCAGATCCCTCCATCCTTAACCTTTTCCGCAGATATAAGGAAGATAACACTGCAACGGGGAGATCAGAGATGAACAAACTTGAGCAGCGGATAATGAATTCCATAGACCTCGACGGAATGCTGCAGTACATCTCGGAACTGATAGCGGTTCCCAGCTACGGCGGGAAGGAGTCCGCGATCCAGATGAACGTGGCCTCCAAACTAGCCGACCTAGGATTCGACGTCGACACCTGGGAGATCGACTTCGAGAAGCTGAGAAGCCACCCAGACTTCAGCATGAGCTACGACCGGAGGCAGGGGCTGGGCGTCGTCGGCACAGCCGGTCACGACGCCGGCGGCAGATCTCTCATCCTGGCAGGGCACGTCGACACGGTCGCCCCCGGGGACCGCGGAAACTGGAGCACGCCTCCCCTCGAAGCGACACTGAGGGACGGGCGCCTCTACGGGCGGGGCAGCACGGACATGAAGGGAGGCGTCGCCTGCGGCATCTACGCCCTCAAGGCCATCGTGGACGCAGGCGTCCAACTAAAAGGGAGGGTACACTTCGAGAGCATGATAGGCGAGGAGGACGGCGGCTGCGGCGCGCTTGCGACATGTCTGAGGGGGTACCGGGCCGACGCCGGCATCGTCATGGAACCGAGCGAGACGAAGCTTGCCCCCGAGATAGCCGGTGCCATGAGCTTCAGGGTGACGGTACCCGGGAGAAGCGTCCACGCATGCGTGCGTGAGGAGGGAGTCAGCGCCATCGACAAGTTCCAGGTGCTCCACGGAGGGCTAAGGGAGCTCGAGGCGGAACGCAACGACCGGGTCGACGACCCCCTCTACTCGAGATATCACATCCCGTACGCTGTGAGCATCGGCAAGATCGAAGGCGGGGAGTGGGCAGGAACCGTCCCGGAGAGAGTGACCTTCGAGGGACGCCTGGGGGTGGCCGTCGGCGAGCCCGAGGGAGAAGCCCGGAGGGAACTGGAGGAGAAGGTGAAGGAGGTCTCAAACCGGGACCCCTGGCTCAGGGAGAACAGGCCCACCGTCGAGTGGGTGGGTTACAGCTTCGCCTCGTCGATGATACCCGTCGACCACCCCATCGTAGAGACCGTGGGAGGGGCCTTCCGAGACGTCTCGGGCCATGAGCCCACCCTCGAGGGAATGACCTACGCCGCGGACGTCAGGCACCTCATCAACGTCGGGAGAACCCCGACGATGGTGTTCGGCCCAGGGGACATACGCGTGGCCCACGGGCCCAACGAGTACGTGCCCTTAGAGGATCTGGAGGTCACCGTAAAGACGCTGGCCTTGACGATCCTCCGGTTCGTGGGATACGAAGGATAGCCACGAAAAAAAAGGTTTAGAACATCCGGCTACCTAGGCTCATACGGCCCCAGAAACTCCTCCTGGAGAATGTTACCGCCATCGATGACTATCCCGGTGCCCGTGACGTAGCCTGACTCGTCTGAGGCCAGATACAGGACGGCGTTCCCGACATCCTCTGGCGTCCCCTGCCTGCACATCGGTATCCTGAGACCGAACTCCCTCATCGCCTCCTCGGCGTCCTCATCCGTGGCGCTTCCCCTAGTCCTGTAGGCACTCGGAGAGACGATGTAACCCGGGTAGACACAGTTGACGTTAATCCCGTACTGGGCGACCTCAAGCGCGAGGGCGACAGTGAACCCGTGGACGGCGGCCTTCGTCGAGGCGTAGGCGGTCTGCCCTCCGGCGGGAGTACCTACCATGGGCCCGGTCACACTGGAGACGTTTACGATCTTGCCATACCTGCGCTCCATCATCAAGGGGAGAACGGCCTTCGCACATCGGAACATGCCGAAGACGTTTATGTCAAACATGTTTTGCAAAAACTCCTCCGACATCTCGACGAGCCTCTGCCTGGGGTATATGCCTGCGTTGTTGACCAGGATGTCAACCTTCTCGTGCTTCGCCAGGACCTTCCGGACAACCTCGCCCACTTCGTCCCCGTTCGTCACATCCATCCTGTACGAGTCGACCCTGAATCCCCTCTCCCGAATCTCAACCGCGGTCTCGTGCACGCCTTCCGAGATGTCAGTCAGAACGACCGTGGCACCGTGCTCTGCTAGGACTCTTGAGATTCCGGCGCCGATGCCCCGCCTGGCACCTGTCACCAGCGCGACTTTTCCTTCCAGACGCTTCATCTCATCACACCCCTCTTCTTCAGATACGCCCTCCAAGTCATGGCCCACCTCGCAGGGTCGTTGAGAGGCTCAGCCTTTATCCTGTGGATCGACGATCTGTGGGGCGCCGTCCTGACGACCTCCGGGTCGCTGTAGGCCTCCTCCGAGACCTTGCGCACGACGGAGACCCAATAATCGATGTCAGCCTTAGAGTAGGTCTCGCAAGGCTCCGGTGTGAAGGGCTCGGGGACAATCCAGGGGTGGTGGCTGGTGAAAAAGCTCTGGATGCCATAGTCGATGACCCTACTGTTTAGATCCGAGACGCCGACCCCGGTCTCCTCCTTCATCCTCTGGAGGCTAAACCTAATCTGATCGACCCGCCTCTCTGTGCTGTAGGGCTTCGTAACGCCCCTGACCTCGAGCAACTTCTTCTCAAGGTACTGGTTATTGAGCATGGATATCTCGGCGGCCTCCCGCAGACCCCAGGCACCCATCGCCATACACCAAGCGTAGGACCTGAGGACGACCTGAACGTTTCCCATGAAGTCCCTGATCTTGCCGACGCTGTTGGGCCTGTCATAGTCCAGCCTGTAGCTTCCATCCTCGTGGACGACCACCGGCACGGGGAGGAACTCCTCCAACTCCTTAACGACACCCACAGCGCCGCACCCCGGGCCGGACGAGCCATGGGGACTGCTGAAGGTCTTATGGAGGTTGAAGAAGCAGAGGTCGAACCCCGCCTCCCGGGCCCGGGTCACACCCATAATGGCGTTGGCGTTGGCCTGGTCGTAGCTGCAGAGCCCCCCGACCTCGTGAACCATCTTGGTCCACTCATCGATCTCCGGGTTGAAGATGCCCGTATCCTCAGGGTTGGTGATAAACATCCCCGCCGTACGCTCCGAGACCGCCTCCTTCAACGCCTCGGTGTCGGGCAGCCCCGTCTCGGGGTCCGGGAAGATGGTGACGAGCTTGAATCCGGCCGTGGCCGGGCAGGCGGCGTCGCAGGGGTGACTGAAGATCGTCGTGATAATCTCGTCCCTCTGCTCCAGCTCCCCATTGACCTCGTGGAACTTCCTTATCATGGCGGCGTTGTTGTATGCTGCCGCCGAGCCCCCGGGGGGTTGGAAAGAGAACTCGTCCATCCCTGAGATCTCCTTCAGGAAAACGTGGCCGAATTTGTGGATTATCTCCAGTATGCCCTGCATCGTGCCCTCGTCTTGGAGCGGGTGGACCTCGGCGATCCTGCTAACGAGCCTCTCGTTCACCTTCGGGCTGTACTTCATTGTGCATGTTCCGACGCCGATGTCAATCTCCAGCTCCATTCCCAGCGTCTGCTGAGAGAGCCTGAGATAGTGCCTCAGGACCTGGGCCTGGGATAGCTCAGGGAGCGCCGGAGCCACCCTTCTCCTCGCCGAGGGGGGGATGTATTCGATGGCCGCTCCGACAGCCTCCACTATGCCGGGCTCAACGGACGGGAGCAGGACGCCCCTCTCCCCCTCGTTGCTGAGCTGGTGTATCACCGGCTCATTCCAGACCGCGGCGTGGTACTTCCTAGGAACCGTGCCACTCATCGCAGCACCTCCTTAAGTGTCTCAGCCAGTCTGTCCAGTTCCTCCTTCGTGTGGATCTCGGTCACGCAGTAGAGGGCGCTCTGCCCCATCTCGGGGAACTCGGCGAAGATGTCATTCCCACCGAAGATCCTGTGCTCCAGTAATGCATTGTTGACCTCTGTTACACTCTTGCCGGTCGAGTCGAAGTTGACTGGGAACTCTTTGAAGAACTGATCAAAGGGGATTCTGACCCCGTCGATCTCGTTCAGTAGCTTCGATGCGTAGTGTGATCTCTGGATTATTCCCTCCCCCAGTTCTCGCATCCCCTCCGGCCCCATCAGGGACATGTAGACGGCGGAGACGATCGCCCAGAGGCCAACGGTGGTGCCCACCCAGTCCTTGGCGTTCTCCCTGGCCATGTAGGAGGTCCGCTCAAAGCGGCACTGACCGAAGCCGAACTCCCCCTCCTCTACCGTGTCAGTGATGCTCATCAGCCTAGCCGGGTACTCTCCGACGTACTTTTCACCGTCCTTGGACGCTAGGAAGCCGCAGGAGCCGCCCCCGGCGAGCATGTGGATGCCCAGGGGCTGCGCCTCGCCGCAGCAGATGTCGGCTCCGTACTTCCCCGGGGGGGAGAGGACCCCCAGCGAGGTTGGGTCCACCCCCACGATGGCCTCCGCACCGAGGTCATGGACCATCTTGGTGATCTCCCCGCATCTGTCCTCGATCACCCCGAGGTATGAGGGGTTCTCGAAATATACCCCGGCGGTCTTCGAGGAGATCTTGTCCGCTAGGTCGGCGAGGTCGATGGTTCCCTTCTTCGGGTCGTAGTCGACGAAGTTGATGGCGATCCTGTCCTCCTCGGCGACGGCGTGGCAGAAGTTGCTCATGATGGAGAGCCTGGAGGGGCTGATGATCCGGGGTACGAGGATCTCCTTCCTGCCCGTTATCCGAGACGCCATCCTAACCGCGTTCCCTGCGGCCGCCCCCCAGTCGTAGGTCGGGATGCTGGAGACGTCCATCTCCACCAGGTCGCCTATCAGGCTCTGGAACTCGAAGATCGCATGGTACCTGCCGACGTCGGAGTAGAGCCCCCCGGCGTAGGCCGTCAGGAACTCGGACCTGGAGGCGATGACGTCGCAGACCTCGGGGACGAAATGCTGCCAGCAGCCGGCCCCTAGGAAACTGAGGTAGTCCTCGCACGTGACGTCCGAGGAGAGGATCCTCTCGACGTGCCGCCTGAGGTCCTGCTCGGCCGGCAGGGGGTCTGGGAGGTCCATAGGGGCCTTGAGCCTGAGCCTGTCCGGGATCATCTGCGCGTATAGCTCCTCGGCGTCCATGGCCCCCATCTCCCTAAGCATCTCCTCCTTGACCGAGGGGACGGAGTTGGGTATGTAGGGATGCGTGAATCCCTTATCATCCATGCAAAACACCATCACCTAAGTGACTCAGAAAAGATATAATCCTTTGTCGAAACATGACGGTTGTGGCTCCGGGGATACTGTGGATTTCCCCGGGAGCTCTTCTTTAAAACAGTGTTAAAAAAAATATAAATTGTAACAATGACGGTGGAACTTTCCCAACATCTTACCATATACGGTAGCACATGGATCAGGAAGAATTCGATATCGGGCTCTCTTTAGATATATATTACACCTTAAAAATTAGCTTTAATTACCTTTTCGGCAGATTTCGGTGAAATCAGGTGAAAATCACACGCTATCTGTAAGAATATTTAAAATAAGTCGATTTAAGGGATCTATTAATGTAGTTACACCGTTTTTCATCCTCGTCACAGGATAAAGTGATTATAATCGTTGGGGGAAGGTTAAGTGGTGCTGCTATGATCGACGAAGGAAGCGTCAGGTTCATCGGTGAGGTGGAGTCCGCAGGCGAGTCCTCGACGATCTTGATATACCCCAAGTTCCGCCCAGGGCTCCTCGGGGTCGAGAGGTACTCCCATCTCATCATCCTCTACTGGTTTCACCTCAGGGACAACGAGGATCACAGGGGGACCCTGCAGGTGACGCCCCCCAGGCATCCCGGCTCCCCCCTGACGGGGGTCTACGCGTGCCGGAGCCCTTCAAGGCCCAACCCGATAGGGCTCACGGTCGTCGAGTTGGAGTCAGTTGATGGCTGCAGGCTCAATGTGAGGGGCCTCGACGCTCTGGAGGGCTCGCCCATCGTCGATCTGAAGCCCTATCTCCCCAATGGGGACTCGGTCGAGAGCGCACGGATTCCCGACTACGTGGGACACAACGACACCCTTTCCCAGGGACCCCACGGGGCGCGTTAAACAAGTTTAATATGTCCCGAAGGTTATCCTCAGGGAGGTATCTAATTGGTTAAAACAACCGTATCCCTCATCAAGGCGGACGTCGGCAGCCTCGCAGGCCACACCATCGTCCCCGAGCCTCTGTTCAAGGTCGCCAGGAAGAAGATGGCCGAGGCGAAGGAGGCGGGGCTCATCAACAGCTTCTACGTCTTCAACGCCGGCGACGACCTTGAACTCCTGATGACCCACTTCAAGGGTGAGAGCAGCGAGGAGATCCACGCCCTCGCGTGGGACACGTTCACAGCCGCCGCCGACAAGGCGAAGAAGCTCAAACTCTACGGTGCTGGACAGGACCTCCTGGTCGACGCCTTCAGCGGCAACGTCCGGGGAATGGGCCCAGGCGTCGCCGAGATGGAGTTCGAGGAGAGAAGGAGCGATCCAATGGTTATCTACGCCGCCGACAAGACCGAGCCGGCGGCCTACAACTACCTCCTGTACAAGATATTTGCCGATCCCTTCAACACAGCCGGCCTCGTAATAGACCCACGGATGGTCAGCGGATACAAGTTCGAGGTCTTCGACGCCTACCAGAGCAAGTCCGTGGTCCTGAAGACCCCTGAGGAGTCCTACTCCCTCATAGCCCTCTTGGGGACCACCGAGAGGTACATGGTCTCAAAGATATGGCGGGCGTCAGACGATGAGATCGCCGCCACCGCCAGCACGACGAAGCTCGCTCTCATAGCCGGGAAGTACGTAGGCAAGGACGACCCCGTCTGCATGGTGAGAGGGCAGAGCGGCTTCCC
>DATLAV010000170.1:0-3204 GCA_035527235.1 Patescibacteria group bacterium
GGGGGAGAGGGGAAACATCGCCCTCGGGACGACGGTAAGAAGTGTCAGCTCCGAGCCAAACTTTTCGGCTATGGCGGCCGCGTGGTCTAAGGCTTTACACGACTGTTCTGAGCCTTCTAGAGCAACGAGTATACTCTTATACATATCTTAACAAATAAAACATGTAAGAGAGACTAATAAAAATTATACTTCAAGCGAATAAGGGGAGTGTTGCCGGCCCTGGAGCAAGGGGAAAAAACCCGGGGAGCAGGAACCCGCCTGGCCGGGTCAACGAAGGGCAAAGACCAGCCCTCCCTGCAACGATTTTCCCGACATCCAGGATCCGAGGACTCCATTAGGCCCCTAGCCCTCCCCACCAAACAATGGTGAGCATCACCATTTAAAACTTACTGGAAAAAATAGATATAGTATGTGCAGGCACTTGTTTCTTGGTTAAGATGAAGGCCTATGTTCTTCTGAGCACTGAGCTTGGGCAGGAAGCCTCTATCATCGATGCGTTGCAAGGCGTCAAGGAGATCACTAACATACACAGCCTCTACGGTATCTATGATCTTATCATCGAGATGGAGGCTGACTCCATGGACAGGATAAAGGAGGTCACATTCAATAAAGTCCGGTGCCTCGAACATGTGAAGAACACCATTACGCTGCTCACCTACGGGGAGCCAGTGATAAACTAGCTTCTCTTCCTCTAATCCTCGTGTGATGGCTTGAACCTGTCAGGGTCAAAGGAGCTTTCCAGTTCCTTGTAGCGATTACGTATGGTGACCTCGGTGACCCCCGCGGCATCGGCTATCCTCTTCTGGGTGCGTTTCTCTCCGTTCATAATACATGCAAGGTACAGGGCCGACGCGGCGAGGCCCATGGGGTCCTTGCCGATCGATATCTTAAGCCTGTCCGCCTCCCCCAGGATCTCGACGGCCATTCTCTGCGTCTTCTCCCCGAGCTCCACCTTCGACGCTATCTTAGACACCCTGAGCTGGGCCTTGGGCACCGGCACCCGGATTTTGAGCTCCCTGAGCAGTACCCTGTAGCAACGGGCGATATCCTTCTTGTCGATGGGGCTGACACGGGCTACATCGCTCAGCGTCATGGGCGTCCATGTAACTCGGAGGGCAGCGTAGAGGGAGGCGGCGACCATGGACGAGATGCTTCTCCCCCGGATAAACCCCTCTTTCAGGGCCCTCCGGTAGATGACGGCTGCCTGCTCCTTGACTGCCCGAGGGGAATGAAGCCTTTCGGTGAGCCTGTCCAGCTCGCTCATGGCCTTTGTCAGGTTCCTTTCCTCGGAGCTGTTGACGTTGGACCGTGTCTGCCACCGCCTGAGCCGGAGCATCCGGTACCTTTCCTCTTTCGGGATCATCCTCCCTTTGCCGTCCTTGTAGATCTGGCCTATCATGGTGGACAGCCCCTTGTCGTGGATGGAGATGGAGAGAGGTAACCCTACTCGTGACCTCGTATCATGCTCATTCGGGGTGAAGGCACTCCACTCGGGCTCCGTGCTGACGGTGGCCTCGGCGAGTACGAGGCCGCATCCGCCGCAGACCACCTCGCCCGACCCCCTGTCGTTGATTAAGTTCCTGCCCCCGCATTCCAGGCAGACGGAGATCATCGTCTCGTCTAGGATATCCATCTGCGCACCCCCAATAAGGACCAACTCTCTTATGGAGATAATTCAAGTAAGATATAAGTAAACCGTAAACGCTAAAACTCACTGAAAACCTTCGTATGTTATATCGCATATCTCTGGTTCAAGCGCTAACTTTAAAGACAGAAATGAATTACTATATTCAGTATATTCATAGAAGCTCTGGTCAACAAGAGTCTAAACGCACCTTAGAATGGTAAGCACTACCGCTTAAAGGTTATCGGTGGGGTGCATCACCGCTTAAAGTTTATTAGATGAAAAGATGGAGTATCATGATGGAGGCTTGGGGATGGGAGTCACAGTTGGTATAAATGGGTTCGGAAGGACAGGCCGTTCGGCTTACAGGGCGGCACTCGAGAGGGGATTAAACCTCGATTTCGTGGCGATCAACAGGGGGGACGCGGGTAACTTGGCGTACCTCCTGCGGCACGACAGCGTCCACGGGAGGTTCCCCTTCAGCGTCGAGGTCGAGGAGGGGGCCATCATAGTCGATGGGAAGGAGTTGAAGGTTCTGTACGAATCGGATCCGAAGATGCTCCCATGGAAGAAGCTGGGTGTGTACCTAGTCATCGAGGCCTCTGGGATATTCAGGGACAGGGATGGTGCCTCGAAGCATCTGGAGGCGGGGGCGGAGAAGGTGCTCATCTCGGCTCCATCCAAGAACCCCGACATCACCGTCGTCATGGGCGTGAACGACGACAGATACAACCACGAGAGACACAACATAGTCTCCAACGCCTCCTGCACGACGAACTGCATAGCTCCGGTGGTGAAGGTTCTGAACGACTGCTTCGGCGTCGAGTCAGGGTATATGACGACGATACACGCCTACACCAACGACCAGCGCATCCTCGACGGGATCCACAAGGATCTCCGGAGGTCGAGGTCCGCCGCCCTAAGCATCATCCCCACCACATCGGGGGCGACCAAGGCCACGGAGGTTGTGATACCCGAACTCGAGGGCAGGCTCGGCGGCCTCGCGATGAGGGTTCCCGTCCCCACGGGATCGATTGTGGACTTCGTCGGCGTCCTTAAGAAGAAAGCCAGCGTGGACGAGATAAACGCCGCCTTCAGGAAGTCTGCCGAGGAGGATCTGAAGGGTATTCTGGCTTACACGGACGAACCCCTAGTCTCGTGCGACTACATCCATAGCCCGTACTCTGCCGTGATCGATGGCCCGTCAACTATGGCGAACGAGAGCCTCGTGAAGGTTCTAGCGTGGTACGACAACGAGTGGGGATACTCCTGCAGGCTGGTGGAGATGGCTGAAAAGATGGGCTGGCTGGCCGGCTTCTGAGCCGCACACGAAAAGGGGGTGCATCGCCACTTAAAGGTTGCGAGTGAGCGAGCGACTAGATTCCCCAGAAATTCTTTTTTCTGCAGTATTTTACAAGTCTCCTGATTCTTACCATGAGCTTCTTTGTGTGACCACATTTTCCAGTCTGTTCCATCGCATAGTGATGGCCTACTTCGTGGCATATAATTCCAAAGGAGACTACGGAACGGTGAAAATCCACTCGCCTAGATCTTGTCCAGTAAGTTCCAGTGTTGGGTTT
>DATLAV010000171.1:0-17384 GCA_035527235.1 Patescibacteria group bacterium
ATTGGGGTGGTTGAGCGTTCTATTGGTTTAATTGTTTGGTTTATGGGGGTTTGTTGGAGATGAATTTAGGGACAAGCCAGCGCGCGCGGAAGCTTGTGATACTGGCCCGGATGCCTGAGACCGGTGGAGCAGCGGGACGTAGATGTGGAGGCCCTGGTGAGGGCTGATCGCCGGGCTGTCCTCTATCTACTACTCCTAATTTTAAGAAATGTCTCAGTACTCTCTGGTGCCGTAGTCGTCCAGCTCCGCGTCGATGCTGAACTTGTAGCCGAACCAGACCAGGAACACTGTGTACCCAATCGAGAGTAGCCACTTGGTGATCTCCCATCCCCAGTCCATGTCACATCACCCGGAGTGCTGATTCCCTGTTTATCTACTGTTGCGTCTAAGATTTGTACTTGTCGGCAGGGGATCCGTTTCCCGAAATCAATATATGGACCCGTCATACGCCCCTTGTAGATCACGTTGCACATAGCTTCCGACGCTAACAAGAAGACCTCCGTCGATTACGCAGGATGGATCGCCGCCCAGAGGGAGAGGCTGGCCCAGGAGATCGAGGAGCTAACCCAAGGCTATGACGAGACAACGAGGGAGCTTGTGAACAAGATCGTGGGGCTAGTAAACTTGAATCAGAGCCTCGTCACCCTCCAGCTCCTCGGTCTCCAGCTGGAGATGCTTGAGAACAACCGCACCATCGACAGGGACCTCGACGAGATCGCCGACTACGTGTCGGAGATCATCGAGGTCCACCAGAGGGAGGCGGAGAACCTCAGCAAGATTCTCTGATAGGTATTCTTAGAAATAGTTTTTCATGAGCTCGTCGACCCAGCCTGACGTTTTCGCCTCCCTCTTATCGAACGCGGGGAAGTAAGGCTTGATGTCCAGGACGGGGGTGCCGTCGATGGCGTCCAGCCCCCTCACGGTGACCACGTTGCCCTCCACGGACACGAGTTCGACGGCGGTGACACCGATGGGGTTGGGCCTGTGCTTGGCCCTCTGGGCGAAGATACCGACCTCGGGCATGTCAAGGCGCCCTTGGGGCCTCCTCACGAGGTCGGAGTCGGCGTTGAAGGTGTATCTATGCATGTAGAAGACGACAAGGAGGTGGCTGAACGCCTCCAGCCCCGTGAGCCCGGGAGCGTACTTCTCATCGATGACCACCTCAGAGGTGACGGAGCCCCAGCCCTCATCGACTCCCTCGGTGACAGGCGACCTCACGACCCCTATGGGTTCCAGAATCATGGCGACTCATCGATCAAACAAGCTTGTAAAGTTATTCCCCTGCATTCAAAATTTCACCGAACCAAGCTTCGTATGCGACCTTCAGAAGCTGTACAGGCCCGTATTTAGCAGCACGGACCTTGTTCGCTTCGATCCCTCGATGCTCGACGAGTTCAGGGCGCGCGCGAATATCGTATTTTTTTCATTTTCCATTTATTCTAAATTTAGATAACATAGAATTTTTTTCATGATCATAAAAATCCAAAACCCAAAACTCATTTATATTCTTGATATTGGTAAACACATTTTCGATTGAGTCAAGTAATTTTCGACCATCAGTTTGACCACATTCTACAACTATTCCACCTTGTTCTGCATAAACGTCAAAATTATCTGTCTCAAACGTACAAGTCATTTTTTTATCTTTTCTAATTATTTGTTCTACATTTGCTTTTAAAATTTGATGACGTTTTGAATCTGATCTCTTGCGGGCTGGTTTAATATTTATATCAATAGGTATTGTTTTATCTGGCATTTTTATTATTATTTTTCTTTTAATTTTTTTATATATGGATAAATATTCTTTAAATCTATATTTTTCTTTTTCTCTAGGATTAAATACCATATTTTTTAATTTTATAGCTTCATTTATATCTTTATTATCATATATATCTGTTTTACTTAATAATTTATTAAAGTAAGGTCTGTAATCGGAAGAATATTCCGTCCCAAAATAAATGCCGAAATCTAAATCGTTAAAATTATGACATAAACCTAATTCGTATTCCCTCATCTCGATAAGATTATGCGATGTAAAAGACGTGTAATGTGAGGGGTCCCAATAAGTACCTAATTCCTTCGTCGTCCTTATTTTACCTGGAACAATCCACTTAAATTGTTTAAATAATTTTTCTACATGTTCTTGAAATACTCTCAACACTATATCAAAGAGAAGTTCATTTGCCCGTTCTTCGCTTAATTTTAAAATAATTTTTGACCACGGTTCATATTTTTGGTTTAAAGGAATCGCTATTGTTCTTGGTTTCCCACCTTGTCTAATTGTTGGCACTTTTAATAATAGGGCATCTTCACCATCTATTGATACTTCTGAAAAATCGTTCCCGTAAAAAAATCCTCTTTCTATCTTTTTATTTGGTAACATCTCGGATACTTCTAAACCAAATAAATAACTTATTCTCATCAAATCTCGATATTTATCAGAAGAATTATCGATTATCCGTCGTATAACATTAGGTGTTGGAATTTCTAAATCTTTTTCAAAATCCTTTATCATCATTACTCTTTTTTCAATTTCAGTTACTCTATCCTCTAAATTCTTTATTTTTAATTCAGACATATAATAAAGTATCAAATCAATTGTATTTAATTTTTTTTCGTGTGTGTAATAAATTTTATCTCCTCGAAAAAATACGGGGCACAGAAATTCCGCCATTAATAACCAAAGTCATGGGTCAATGGAGTTAAACACGTAACTTGGGAATTGAGGGTACACAACCTCTCAACCTTTCCAGTGCCCTCAGCCTCTCCGCCCTCTTCACGGGCGCCGAGTCAATGCCCGCCCGTAGCAGCTCCACGGCATCGTCCATGGCCCCCCTGTCCACTGGGAAGGGGACGCCGTCCTTCCCCTTGAAAGCGAAGCTGAACCGAACGGGGTCCCTCCAGCTCGCCTCCTCTCCATAGACCAGCTCCGCCACCAGCGCTAGTCCCCTCACCGTCGCGGGCTCCACCCCCCGGAGCCCCACAAGCTCCTCGTACCCCCGGGGCTGGAACTCGTAGACCTCACTCATCGCCCTCCAGTTGATCCCCGACGGCATCACCAGGCACCTCCCCCCCAACCACCCGTCCAGGGTCGACTGCCCCACAGCCGCCGGCTCCGACAGCATCCTCCTCAACCTCCTGGGGCCCTGCGCGCGCAGATGCGGATTCTGTTCCACCCCCATACCTCGTGCGGGTTCTCTACCTGACTTAGAAGCCTGACGGGGGAGGGTGAAACCCTCCAGAAGAGCCGCCTCATCAGGATCCACGGATCTAATCCTGTCCTATCGTAGGCAAACAAACGAAGAGACTCCGGTACTTCTAAATGTTCCATGAGTTGTCTGAGGTCTGCCTCCCTAGCCATTCTGGTTCCGGGGCTCCGACATTTTGGGTTTACTTGAAGTTTGCTGGGGGGTCTACAGATTATAACCGGTTCGACAATCGACGGCATGTATTCAAAGAGTTATGGACACAATGGTTGCCTATGTTGTTATATATGATAATTGCCGAATTTTTGTAAATGATAGTGTTTTTGGGGTGAAGTTATGAAGTTACCTGAATTGGATGTCGGCTATGGAGAGCTCTACAAGACTATTTTTACTCCCGTCCGGTGCAAGTTGATGCTGACGGGCATTGAGCTAAAGGTCTTCAATTATCTGTCTGAACCCGTATCCGCTGAGGAGGTGGCACAGACCCTTGACGCCCACATAGGGAATATGGCGGTGTTCCTCGACGGCCTGACGTCGGTAGATCTGGTGAGGAAGGAGGATGGTCTGTACCAGAATATGCCTATCGCGGAGTCTTTCTTGGTGGAGGGCAGCCAGACGTATGTGGGGCACATGTTCACGTGGATGGCAGCCTTTGACGCTCCGCTGGATGACATGGCAAAGCTGGTGAAGGAGGGTCCGCCGCCTAAGCAGGAAGCCCCACCCTTTTCCGAGGAGATGCTGACACGGGGAGTGTCTATGATGGTCAACACAGAGCTTGCCGGCGACGCGCAGCTGGCTGTGAAGATCGTGTCCAATCTCCCCGAGTTCCCGTCGTTCAAGAAGATGCTGGACCTGGGGTGTGGTCCCGGGCTCATCGGTATGTCCATCGTCGACGCGCATCCCGACATGAAGGGCGTGGTCTTTGACCTGCCTCCGGTCGTTGCAGTGGCCGAGAAGTACATCAAGGAGTTTCAGATGGAGGGGAGGGTGGAAACCCTCGGCGGAGACTTCAACCAGAGCCCCGTCGGCGGAGGATACGACCTCGTCTACACGTCTAACGCCCTCCAGTTCGCCCAAGATATTGACACGGTCGTGAAGAAAGTGTATGACGCACTCAACCTGGGCGGCGTTTTCGTCTCCGTCTTCGGGTTCGGGCTGACCAACGAAGGGACGAAACCCGAGAATCTCGTGCTTGGATCCCTCTCCACGGCCTTGATGGGTCAGGGTTTCGGGGTCGAAGTTGGTTACATCGCTGACTCTATGCTTCGCGTGGGATTCAAGTCAGTACGTTCGCGGACCTTGAGCACAGCATGGGGACCCATGGAGCTTGACATGGGCCGAAAATAATAACTTTAATCAGGCACACGCCAAGGTTAAGAAGGATCTGGATTTAGTGATGTATCCCTACACGAGCTTCCATCGCCCTTGAACGAGTAAGGGTACCCCTGCGTCATCCTGGACTACAGATGCTGAGGATGACAGGGATAGACCTGATACGGAAGATACAGGAATTCGGTGGTGTGCTGATCATTTTCTACACAGGCTACGGCTATCAGGAGATAGCGGATGAGGGGCTAGAGGCTGGAGCATCCTACTACATCAGGAAAGGGTGCAGCCCCGAGGGGTACAAGGAGGTGGCGAAGGTGATAAAGGAGATACAGGAAGGAAAAACACCACCGACAGTTACTCCACAGACGGATGAGGCACCACAGAAGAGGACCACAAAGGCTCAAACCATAGGTTACCTTCTGTCTTGGTTTTTCATCTCATTTTATTTAATTATTTATTCGATTCTGAGGTATTGCTGGTACACACATTTTAAGCCTCCCAAGAGCCCTCATCCTCTCTTCCCGTCTAACTGATGAAGCCTTTATCCCACATTTCAGGACATCCACAGCCTCGTCCATGGCCTCCCGGTCTACAGGGAACGGGACGCCGTCCTTCCCCCCGAAAGCGAAGCTGTATCTCACCGGATCGGCCCAGCTAGCTGACTCCCCGTATACCAGCTCGGCTACCAACGCTAGACCTCGTACCGTCGCAGGTCCCACACCCCGGAGCCCCACCAGCTCCTCGTACCCCCTGGGCTGGAAATCGTAGGCCTCCTTCATCGCCCCCCAGTTGATCCCCGACGGCATCACCAGGCACCTCCGCCCAGCCCAACCGTCCAGCCTCGCCTGCCCTGAGGCGACGGGCTCCGCCATCATCCTCCTCAGCCTCCGGGGGTCCTCGCAGACCAGGTCCACGCAGGCATCCCTACTCTCACCGCTAACGTCCGCGGTCATGTCCAGCGCCTCGTCTAGCCGGCTGTCGCAGACTATCTCCTCCCGGGGCTCCACGAACTCCTCTGAGTCGGGTCCCCAGTGGTACCTCCGGGCGTTCCCTCGCCCCTCGTTTATCCCTTGCTGAACCACGATCCAGT
Source organism: Patescibacteria group bacterium (assembly GCA_035527235.1). Classification (GTDB taxonomy): domain Archaea; phylum Thermoproteota; class Bathyarchaeia; order TCS64; family TCS64; genus BS750m-G28. The sequence continues at coordinate 5,626 of DATLAV010000171.1, forward strand.
CGCCTCCCTCATCGAACACGAATGTGTGATGGTACAGGTGGTACCCGTCTTGCACGAGGCTGTTGTCCACCTTCGCGGACATCCTGCTAGCGTACACCAGCTCCTCAAGCCGGGCAGAGCTCAACCCGAACTCCTCCCCGTGCTCCACGATCTGCGCAGGCGTCCTCCGGGAAGCCCTCCCCTTACCCCCGCAGAACGCCACCCCCAGCCCCAGGGGATTTACCGCCTCCTTCAGTGCCCCGCAGGTCACAGTCGTCGTCCCACTGCTGTGCCAATCATACCCCAGCACGCAGCTCAGGCTCTGGAAAAACCAGGGATCGGAGAGCCTCTCCAGAAGCCCCCGCACGCCGTACTCGTCCACAACGACCTCCACTATGCACGCCGCTAGCTTCACCATACGCCCGAAGAGCCATTTAGGTGCCCGCCCACCGTGCAGCGGAAGGACGGCGACAGCCCTGGAACCCATGCTCAACAACCCGTCCCCACCCCCTAAAACGGTTACCCACACCCCGAGAGGGGAGGGGACGGTGAAACTGCCTCCCTGAAAAAAAAGGTAGGGGGGGTCAACCATCAACACGTGAAAAAGACGCCAAACGAGTGAAGGAACCCGAAGATCCCGCCATCTCCACCCGATTCAAGTCAAAAACACTGGCAATTCCATCCCAAAACACGCATCCCCAAGCACAGGAAGCAGTGAAGGCACCGATACTCAACACCGCCACTTCACACGGAAAAGGGAAGCCCCCGCAAAACCCCCTATGACCACCCACCGACGCGCGTCTAACCCACAAGCCGGCCGAACCTGTCGACCTCCTGCCTCCGGATCCGGGTGCTGCTGATCGGCTTTCCGTCATCCGCCATCACCATCATCACAACGACGATGAGCAGCGGCTTCATACCGTCCGCCACCCGGATCCGATTGATCTCCTCCGCCCCCTCCTCCGTCTCCTCACTCACCAGGATCCCCTCGATCACCCCAGCCCTAGGCCGGGCGTCGATCGTCGGGCCGAACCGGTCCTCGATGGGCACCACCTCCGCCCTCCCCTCCAGCCCCCTCTCCACCAGGAACCTCTCCAGCTCCGCCCTCCTGTTCAGAAAAGAGTCCACAGTATGGCTCTTCCTCATCCGCGCCACGAAGGCATCCGTCGTCAAACCGATCACCACCCGATCAGCGACGTTAAAAGCCTCCTCCAACAGAAACCAGTGCCCCTTATGCAGAACATCGAAGGTACCACCCACCGTCACCAATGGGACCAGCTTCTCCACAGGGGCCATATCACGAATCCCAACCCGAGCCGGGCCCACACATATAGACCTTCCCTTTTTCCCCGACTCAACCCGGAAGTAGTCCACCACTAATATAAAAGAGGGAGGGTGAGCCCCACCAAATCCTAGGAAGACAATTAAATCAAGACACACCAACTAAAGTAACAGGAAATCAAACGGGGAAGATAACATGATAAGAAAATCCGCAAGAACCCTCAGGGACCTCTGGATCTACTTCAAAACGGGCCACAGCGGCTATCTAGTCTACTCCATGAGCCTCCTCAACTTCGTCGTTATACAGCACAGGATGCTCATATCCTCCATACCAATCCTAGCCCAGTACCTCAGCAGACTGGGCACATTCTTCATGGTCTTCATGTTCACCTACATACCCCTGGCAATAGTGATAGGCTTCTTCGAGTTTCGGAAGGGCGAAGTGAGACGCAGGCCCATGCTAAACCCCTACACCCAGGACATCCTAGAAGCGAACATGAATATGTACAGCGGACTGATGAAATACTTCGACGGCGACACGGAGACGGCTAAACAGCAGCTCGAGGAGAGCATATCGCTCACGAAGAAATGGATATTAAAAAAAACGCCCCCCGAAACCATTAAATAAACAGGTCTACCCGTACCATCCGAAACAGAGGACGAACAAATTGGCTTCTGACAAGGACTCGAGCCGGATCTCGGGCTACTACAAGATGCCCATCGAGCAGAGGGTCAAGATCGCAGCCGAGAAGGCCGATCTAACACCCGAGGAGATAGAGATACTCAGCTCGGGAGGCGGCCTACCCATGGAGGTGGCCGACAGGATGATCGAGAACGTCGTGGGGACCATGGCGTACCCCTTCGGCATCGCCGTCAACTTCAGGATGAACGGGCGAGACCGCCTGGTGCCCATGGCCATCGAGGAACCCTCCGTCGTGGCCGCCGCCAGCAACATGGCACGCCTCATGAGGGACGGCGACGGAATAAAGACGAGCACCACCGACCCCGTCATGATCGGACAGATACAGGTCCTCGACGTCCCGGACATGGAGAAAGCCCTCGACGCCCTGAAAGATGCGAAGGACGCTCTCCTCAAGCTGGCCAACCAGCAAGACCCCGTCCTCGTCAGGTTCGGCGGGGGGGCCAGAGACATCGAGCCCAGGGTGCTCGAAACGGAGGTGGGCAGGATGCTCGTCCTCCACCTCCTCGTCGACTGCAGGGACGCCATGGGAGCCAACGCCGTCAACACCATGTGCGAGACCCTGGCTCCCGTCGTCTCCGAAATAACAGGGGGCCGCGTCCTCCTAAGGATCATCTCAAATCTCGCGGACCACCGCCTCGCAAGGGCAGAGACCACCATCAAGAAAGAGAGCTTGGGCGACGAAAAGGTCATCGACGACATCATCGCAGCTTGGGCGTTCGCGGACGCCGATCCCTACAGGGCTGCCACCCACAACAAGGGCATCATGAACGGAGTGATCGCCGTCGCCCTCGCCGTAGCCCAGGACCACAGAGCCCTAGAGTCAGGAGCTCACGCCTATGCCGCTAGAAACGGCCGCTACACATCCCTGAGCAGATGGAGCAAGAACGAGAACGGCGACCTCGTCGGCGTCCTCGAGATGCCCATGGCCGTGGGAATAGTCGGCGGCGCCACACGGACCCACCCCACGGCACGCCTCGCCCTCAAGCTCATGGGGGTATCAAAGGCGAACGAACTCGCGGAGGTCATGACCGCCGTGGGGCTGGCCCAGAACCTGGGAGCCCTGAGGGCCCTCGTGCAGGAGGGAATCCAGCACGGCCACATGCGCCTCCACGCCCGCAACCTCGTGGTCATGGCGGGGGCCGAAGGCGACCTCATCCAGAAGGCCGTCAACGAACTCGTCGCCTCAGGCGAGATACGCTTCGACAAGGCCCAAGAGATCGTGAAGAGGCTGAAGGGTTAAAACAACCCTGTGATCTCCCCATGACGATACTCATCGACGACGCAGGATACGGAGACCTACTCTTCGGCACGGTCATCGGCGCCTACAGACCTGAGAAAGACGAGTTCATCTACGACGTCATCAACGTCAAACACTTCCAGAAGCCCCTCTTCGCGAAGAAGACCTGGCTAGACGAGGCAGGACGAATCGCAAGGACACTCACTAAAAGACTGAAACTCGGTGAGAGCGAGAAGATAGAGCTATGCAGGGGAGACATCCTCGACAGAGCGGCGGCATCTCTGACCGAGCTCTACGGGGAGGAGCGGGTTTCGCGAGTCAAGATCGAGGGAAGGGCGCAGGAACTCATCGAGGGAGCCTATCTGGACGAGGTGAGGAACCTCGGCTACGAGCCCATCCCAGACCGCACGGAGAAGTGGGGAAAGAGCTTCTTTCACATGTACAGGTGGCTCAGGGGCAACCCCCGGATGCTCAGGTACGCCAAGTCCGGATGGCCCCGCCTCAAACGCTTCAAACTCTTCAGGTAGCACACTTTTATTCAGATAGGACACTACTTCATCGATCTATCCATGAAGCCCTGGCTCCTGAACATCCTGGCGTGCCCCATCGACAAGCACCATCCCCTGGAAGCCTACTTCTTCAGATGGGAGACACCAGAGGAGAAAATAAAGGAGATAGCCGCCGACGCCAGCCTGCCATCCCCGGACATCAAGCTAAGGTATGAGCAGCTTGCGAAACAACTGAAAGACGGCACCGTCAGCCCCGCCGCCATGAAGAGCATCGTGGACAAATCGGGCTCAACAAGCGCCTCGGGGCTACTCGCTGTCACCATGGACACCCTCCACCGGATCGAAATGATAACCGACAAGTGCGAGGAGGACCTCCTGAAAGACAACGATCAGGACCTAGATGCACTGGACAGGTTCTTCAACCGCATAGAACTGGACGCCGGTCTCCTAGTCTGCCCCGAGTGCGGGAGATGGTACCCCATAGGCAGCGCGGTCGAGACCATCCCCGAGATGCTCCCAGACGACCTGAGGGAGGAGGAGAGAGACCTCGACTGGCTTGAGAAATGGAGGGAGCTGATCCCCCCTCAAGTACTCGAGAGCGGAAGGCCCTTCAACCTGTCAGGGAAGGAATAGCCTACTACAGCAAACACAGGGAACAGACCCAAGAACCCCACACATCACACTGTTTACCCTACCTGACGCTATGAAGGGAGTCGGTACCATGATACAATCGTTTATCAGAGATGGTGCGTCACCATCGTCCGTTAGGAGGGTACTCGATTGGTGATTCTCGGTATAAACGCGAGCGGAAGGATCGTCGAGAGGAACGACGAGGGGCTCCTCGTGAAGGGCGTGACGGAGGAGATCGTCAAATTCGTCCTCAAGAACACGGGTGAGCCCACAGAGTACGTCTCACTTAGTGGGAAGTGCATCATGGGCTGTAAGGGATGCCTACTGTGCGCTCCCGACAACATCTGCAAGGTAGAGGACGACTGGGCGGAGATCAAGGACAGGATGCTCGAGGCCGACGCGGTTGTCTTCGGGGCGCCCGTCTACTACGGCACCATAAACGCGATAGGTCACGCCTTCCTCGAACGTCTCTTCAGCCTCAGGCACAGGGAGAGCTTCGGGCTCACGGGAAAGCCCAACGTCATCATCACGACCGGGACAGAGGAACCCAACAAGGCCGAGGACTACATACGAACGATATTCAGAAGTAACTACATGACTGAGCCAGTCGGCGTGCTCCGTACGCGAGGCATCTCCCAATGCTACACATGCGGCTTCGGTGAGAACTGCGCCGCCGGCTCTGTAGTCGCTCGACACGGGTTCCTCGATGAGATTAGAGGCTACCATATAACGAGGATCCCTCAGGAGACTTATCAGAGGGCTCAAGTTATCTCTAAGCGACTGGGGTCTGTGGTCAGAAACCTCAAGAAAACCTGAAGCCACCTAAGCATTTTCTTTTTCAGCGAGTGAAGCTCTATCAGATCCCACTGTATTAGGGCTGGCGTGCCTCAGATAGAGGTAGAATCCGAGGGCGAACAAGGTAACCACAAATTCTGCCACGAAGATGCCGTATGGTAGCAGGATCAGCGTGACGAAGTTCACCAGGAAGTGGATAATTACGGCCGCCATGAAGTACAGGTTATTCTGCTTAGAGAAGCTCTCCATCACCATGACGGACAACCCTAGCTGAATCACGATCGCCATGAACCTCTCGTAGAGACCCACAAAGGGTATGTACGGTGGGCTAGCCGCTATCATGTTAAGCTGTTCTGAAGGGATCGAAGACTGCGAATAGGCCAATATTAGCACGAGAGCAAGGCTATTGAGGCCGACGAGTACGATGGACTCGATACCCCCATGGCCAGCCCCATACATGAGGCCATGTCGATAGTCATGCTCCTTCACCAAGAACTTGAAGGAGACGTAGCGGGCCGACTCCTCAAAGATCCCTGCCGTGAGGGATGGAAATGCGATCAAGAGTAGGTAGGCAAAGCCGCCCGAGAAGGAACCCCTCAACAACATGGCTATTGCCTGGTTGACCGGTATCCTGATGAGGGACACCAAGAACATCACGCACCCGATCTCGTAGACCCTCCAGCTGACGCTGTATCTTTTAGTAATGAAGTATCCAAGCAGTAACGGCACTGCTATCTCCAAGACCCCGGTTACGAGGTACGAGTACTGTAGGAGAGGGTCCGCCATCGTGAGCGGAAATATATAACCTAGTATAAAACTACAACCACCTCACTCCCAATCAATGGAGTTAAAAGGCGAAAGCCAAGTTCTGAGAACGTGAAGCGATATGGTCAACGTGTATAAGGAAAGCGATACAGAACTTTCGATCCTAGATGGATAGACCATCTCAGTCATAGGATATGGCAATCAGGGTCGAGCTCAAGCCCTCAACATGAGGGACAGCGGGATAAGGGTTATAGTAGGGAACATCGAGGACGCAAGCTTCGAGATGGCGCAGAAGGATGGCTTCGAAGTCCTGCCGATATCCGAGGCCGCTGAGAGAGGCACCATTATTTTCATACTGCTACCCGACGAGGTGCAACCCCAGGTCTACGAGAGCGAGATCAAGCCGCATCTGAAACCCGGTAAAGCGCTCGTCTTCGCTCACGGCTACAACATCCACTACGGATTTCTCCGTCCCCCCAAGGAGGTGGACATACTCCCCCTGGCGCCCCGGATGGTGGGCAAGTTCGTGAGGGAGCTCTACGAGAAAGGGACGGGCGCACCTGTCATCTTCCATGCCCATCAAGACGCCACCGGCAGGGCGAAGGAGAGGGTTCTAGCTCTGGCAAAGGGAATCGGGGCCACAAGGGTCGGTGCCATGGAGGTGACCATGGCGGAGGAGACAGAACTGGACCACTTCTCCGAGCATTTCATAGCCCCTATAATCAGCAGGGCGATCATCCTGAGCTTCGAGGTGCTGACGGAGATGGGTTACACCCCCGAAGCGGTGCTGCTTGAGATCTACGCCAGCGGAGAGATGGGGGAGGTCACGAAATCTATGGCGGTGGATGGCCTAGTGGCCCAACTCCCATTCCATAGCAGAACCAGCCAGTACGGACAGCTGACATATGCTGAGAGGGTAATGCCCGACTCTGAGAAGGACCTGATACGCCAGATCGGGAGGGAGATACAGGAAGGGAGCTTCGCTAGGGAGTGGCAGCTGGAGCAGCAACTGGGCTACCCCGTCTTCAGGAAACTCCTTGAGAAAGCCTTCAAGCACCCGATAAACGAGATGGAGCGAACGCTGAAGGAGAAGATTAGTATAGAGATCTCCTGAGTCACGAGGGGTCCCCCGGCCTCTCATCGAAGTCAAGCACAGATTCACACCACGAAGCGTGGAGCAGGAGGCCCCATTCCGAGTAAGGGACGCCTACCAACTGTAATCCGAGGGGTAACCCCTTTTTTGTGATCCCTGAGGGAAGAGTGATGGCCGGGAATCCGCAGAAACTCCATGGCGCGTTAAAGGCAGGATCACCGGTCGAGTCCAGACCGAGTAGGGCAGGTGTGGGCGCCGACGGGGTAACTACGCAGTCCAAACCCTTCAACATCTCCCGAGTCTCCTCCATGAACAGAGTCCGTATGCGTTGCGCCCGCATGTAGGTCGTGGCCGGCACAATTTGGCCTGAAGCAATCAAACCCTTGAGATTGATGCGGTAGTCGGCGAACCTCTCTTTGAAGTTCACCTCGTGAGCTGAGGCGGCTTCTGACGCCATTATGACTCTGTGAGCGGCATGGACGAGCTTGAAAACCTTCGGCAGCTGGACCTCCCTCACGGTTGCCCCTGCGTCCTGCAGCTTCCCCAAAACCTCTTCATGGCCCTCCCACACACTTCGATCCGCGTTTTCTCGGAAATAACCCGTCAACAACCCCAGCGTGGGTGACTGAGTGGGTTCTAATGCGATGGTTTCTTCATGCTCTTTCCTTAGAACATTCAGCATGATGGCACAGTCCTCCACCGTCCTCGTGAAGAAGCCGACGTGATCTAGGCTCCAGGAGAGAGGATAGACCCCTTCAACGCTTATCGACCCATATGTGGGTTTCAAGCCGACTATACCGCAGAACGACGCCGGTCGGATGACCGAGCCTCCCGTCTGGGAGCCCAGCGCAGTAGGGCACATGCCAGATGAGACGGCGGCTGCAGAACCGCTGCTGGACCCGCCGGGGGTGTGTTCAAGGTTCCAAGGATTCCTAGTCCTAGCGGGATCTGCGAGGGCGAACTCGGTCGTCTCCGTCTTCCCGAGGACGAACGCTCCAGCCCCTTTTAATAAGCTGACAGATTCCGCGTCCCGGAGAGGCACGAAATCCTTGTAGATGGGTGAACCCATCGTCGTCCTGAGCCCCGCGGTGTAGAAGATGTCCTTCACGCCAACGGGTATCCCGTGCAGAGGCCCCCTATACTCACCCTCGTCAGCCTCGGCGGTCAACCTCTCGGATTCTCTCCTCGCGCCGTCGATGTCGAGTGTCACCCATGCCCCCACCTTGGGTTCGATGCTCTCGATCCTGTCCAAGACATCTTCGAGGAGCTGGGAAGGCGTGAGCCAGCCCTCCCGTATTCCTCGCTCTGCCTCACAGACACCGAGCTTGTAGGCGTTCAAGGCCCTTCTCCCCTGACAACCCGCTTCGGAGGCCCCTCGTCGGGCTCAAACTCGACCTCGTCCACGATCATGATCGCCTCCACGATCTGCTCAAAGGGCGCCCTCAGGGTTTCAGCGACTTCCGCCCCCCATCTCTCCTCCGCCAATGACAGGAAGCGATTCACAGTTGTAATATACTCTCGATCGTACATTCTCTGATAATACATGATCTAGCGTTCTTAATTCTGTTGCAGAAATCAGGTTTTCTTCAAGGTTATCCCTGAGTTCTCTCATAGATCTGGAGGAGAGCCTCGACGATGTCATCGGGAGTCCCCAAGTTAGACACGGCCAGGGGTATCCCCTCGTTCTTGGCGAGGGCTATTGCTAGAGGGTCTATGTCTCCCGAGGCACCGTGTAGGATGACAATTCGCGGCTTGAACGGGCTGATCTTTATAGCTATCATAGGGGAGCGACCCCTGCTTACTCTCACGAAGACGAGAGCCCTCTCGCTCGTGGAGCCAAAGATCCTGTAGAAGTCGAGCCCTGACAGCATCTGGATGGCCTTGAGGCTGTCTATGACCGTGTAGCCGAACACGTTCTGGTCCAGGGAGCTCTCCCCAGTAAGGACATCGCATTTGAGGAGGTCGCAGATTTCCGAGAGGGGTATCGGCGCGGAGAGCTCCCGGATGTCCAAGAACGCGTCCCCCGGAGTTAGCGTTATCCTAGCTAACTGCTGTACGTACTTGCCCCCCTGCATCTCGTCGATAGAGATGAGGGCGTCCACGAAGCGCCGTATGAAGCCGCTTCCGGGGGAGCGACGGCGCCCTGTCTCGTAGTCGCTCACGACTGAGGGTGATAACCCGAGCTCGTTAGCGAGCTCAACCTGGCTCACCTGCATGAGAACCCTCCACTTTCTCATCGTCGTTCCTGGGTTCGCCGAGAGCACGATCTCTCCGGCTATCCGCTGGGCCAGCATGTCCCGCACGGAGTTGAAGAGGCTCATCAGAGAAGAAAGGAGATAAGGAAATATTAAAAATAATGGAGGCTAGGTCTCGACCTTTTTAAGGAGCATCTCCCACCGGTGATCGACCCCATTCTGAATGCTGCATATGAGGTCCTCCCTCTTCTCGGGTCTGAAGAGGTGGCGGAAACGCCCCTGAGGCTGGAGATACTCATCCACCGGCTTCTTGGACTCAGGCCTGTTCGCGATGGCAGCGCTGGCAGAGGAAAGCCTGTAGGTCGGCCATCCGTCCTCGAGCGTGCACTCGTACAGGGGGAAGAGGCAGGTCTGGACCGCCAACCTCGATATCTCTATGGTCTTGTTCGTGGGATACCTCCATCCCCTGGTGCATGGAACGATGGCGTGGAGGAACGCGGGCCCCTTGGCCTCGATCGCCTTCCGCGACTTCCTCATCACGTCAGTGGGCCAGGCGGCGCTCATCGTCGCGACGTAAGGGATGCCATGGGCGATCACGATGTCGTCGATAGGCTTCTTCCACTCCTTCTTACCGGGAACCACCTTCCCCGCCGGGCTGGTGGTCGTGGCCGCCGCGAAGGGCGTCCCCCCGCTCCTCTGGATCCCTGTGTTCATGTAGGCCTCATTGTCCAAGAGCACGTAAACGAAGTCGTGACCCCGCTCAAGTGCGCCCGAAAGGGCTTGTAGGCCTATGTCATACGTGCCGCCGTCTCCCGCGAAGGCGATGATATCGAGGTTCTCGTATTTGGCGAGGGGTCCTTTCCCCTTCTTCCTCATGGCATTCCAGGCCGCCTCGATCCCACTGGCATTCGCCGCGACGTTCTCGAAGGCTGTGTGGAGCCACGGGAGGTTCCACGATGAGTAGGGGAATATGGAGGTCGCGACCTCCAAACATCCCGTCGCCGAAGTGATTATCGTTGGCCCCCTTGTAGCCTTCAGCACCATCCTGACGATGATGGACTCGTCGCAGCCGGCACAGAGCCTGTGGCCAGGCGCCAGTCCGTCGGGCTTCTTTGCGGCTTCCCTAAGAGTAAGTTCGCTCATCATCATTCCTCCTACTCTCTTACCCCCGTGTAGTTCACCATCGTTGTGACCTCTCCCTTCTCATATATCTTCAGCAGGTCCTCGTAGATCCCTCTCAGGAGCTTTGGGCTGGCGTCACGGCCCCCTAGACCATGGACGTAGTTGGCGATAAGTGGTTTCTTCTCCTGGTCGTAAAAGGTCGTTTTCACGTCCTCGTAGAGGGGTCCGCCGGGCGCCCCGAAGCTGACCGCCTTGTCCAATACTCCCACGACGGGTATGTTCGCTAGGTGCTTCAGGAGGGTCTCCCCGGAGAAAGGCCTGTAGACTCTCAGAGTGATCATGCCGGCCTTCACACCCTCCTCGCGGAGCTGGTCGATGACGAACCTGACAGTCCCCATCGTTGATCCCAGTCCGATCAGGGCTATCTCGGCGTCATCCATCCTGTATGGGTTCATGAAGCCGGAGTGGCGGCCCGTCATCTTCTCGTACTCAGCGTCCACTTCAGGGATGACCTTGAGCGCGTGCTCCATAGCCTTCACCTGCTGCACCTTGTGCTCGAAGTAATAGTCTTGGAGGTCGACTGGCCCCATCGAGAGGGGGACCTCAGGGTTTAGCCTCAGCTCGGTCTCCCCCATATGGCCCTTGACTGTGATGAACTCCCTCTCGCCGACGTATTGCTTTACGACGTCGTCGGGGAGAACCATGACGTTCTCCATGGTGTGGCTGAGTGTGAAGCCATCGAGGCAGATCATTACGGGGAGCAGCACGTCAGCGTGCTCACCTATCTTCCAAGCCTCGAGGCATGCGTCGTAGACCTCCTGGCTGTTCTCGCAGTAGATCTGGATCCATCCGCTGTCCCTCGTACCCATGGAGTCACCGTGGTCGCTATGGATGTTAAGGGGCCCGCTAAGGGCCCTGTTCGCGACAGCCATCACTATGGGAAGCCTCATCCCTGAGGCGATGTAAGTGATCTCCCACATAAGGGCGAGACCATTTGCGGCTGTGGCAGTAAAAGCCCTCGCCCCCACGGCGGCGGCGCCGACGCATGTGGTCAGAGCGCTATGCTCGGACTCGACGGCGACGAACTCGGTGTCCACCTCGCCGTCGGCGACGTACTCGCTGAATCTCTCGACGATGATCGTCTGAGGTGTGATGGGGTAGGCGGCTACAACATCGGGGTTCACCTGCTTGGCGGCGAAGGCAGCTGCCTCGTCTCCATTCATACCCACTAGCTTCTGTTCAGTCATTTCTTCCTCACCATCGTGATGCACTTAACGGGGCACTCCTCAGCGCAGATGCCGCAGCCCTTACAGTGCTTTAGATCCACATCGGTATAACCGTCTTCACGAACGTGGATAGCGCCCTCTGGGCAGTAGAAGTGACAGAGCATGCACTTAGTGCACCTGTCCCTATCGAAATCAGGCTTTTCGATGCCCCAATCCCCAGTCTC
>DATLAV010000172.1:0-3832 GCA_035527235.1 Patescibacteria group bacterium
TTCTTCAGGGAGGACAAGGTGCGTGAGCTACTCAGATACGAGTACGCCCTCCACAAGGTATTTTCTATCCCGATGGACGCGATCTGCGCCTACAACCTGAAGACCATAGTGGAGACAGGGTACACCGACGTCATCATGCCCCTCATCAGGGCTCACGGCAAGGCTGTGTTCACCGCGGAGGGCGGAACCATGGTCCTTGAGCCGGAGAACGTCGAGGACACGGACATCGAGAGTCTTCTAGAGATAACGATCTAACCAATAACCTGTCGATTCGTAGATAAAAAAGTGGAGAGGCGCCCCTACGCGAAGGGGTACAGCCGCTTCAGGTTGCCGACGGTCTCCCTTATCCTCTCGTCGGGGAGCTCGAAGGGCTGTAGACCGCCGCCCAGGTATGCCTCGTATGCCGCCATGTCGAAGAAGTCGTGGCCGCTGAACATGGTCAGTATGGTCTATGTACCGTTTCTCGGGTATCTCGTCCTCCGTTAGGAGGATGATTCTTTCCAGTCCGAGTGATACACACTCATACCTCCAAACAGGGGTATACTCATACTCCTCTTAGTCGTGTAAAAGATACCGTATCTCAGCTCGAACTCGTCCTCCCCTTACGCTCGTTGACGCATCCAAGCTTAAGCTCTCGGACCAGATCCGCTATCTCAGGTAGGGTCTCCGTGGGGTCGTCTAGGCGTGCCTCGTAAATCTTGGCGAATACGCTGCCGGCTATAACGCCATCTGCCCCCGCTGAGATCACTGCCTCCGCCTGCTCCCTCCGGGATATGCCGAAGCCTGCGAGGATGGGGACATCTGTGTGCCTCTTCACCCTTCCCACCAACCTTAGAGTGGAGTCCCTGAGGCTGTCCCTGGCGCCTGTGACGCCCTCAACGTTCATGACGTAGATGAATCCCGAGGCCATCTTGGTGATCCTCCTCAGCCGCTCCTCTGTCGTGGTCGGAGCTACTTGGAGGATCACGTGTACACCCTGTCTCTCTCCCTCTTCAAGCAGTGTACCTGCTTCCTCGAAGGGGAGGTTGGGCACGATTATCCCCTGGGCTCCCGCCGCCTTGATCTCCCTGAGGAAGACATCTACGCCCGCCACGTAGGGAATATTGTAGTAGGTGGTGACTATGAAGGGGGTGTCGAGACTCCCCTTGCTCAGCTCCCTCATACCATTTATACAGCTCGACGGCGTAGTTCCGTTTCTCAGGGCCCTCTCGCAGGCTGCCTGAAACGTGGGGCCGTCGGCCGTGGGGTCGGAGAAGGGGATCCCGAACTCGATGAGGTCTGCACCGCTCTCGGCTAGGGTCTCAATCATCCTATGGGAGAAGGACGCGTCGGGGTCGCCGTAGTATACGTGGGGCATGAAGGCTCCCTCGTGCCGCCGCCTTAGCTCCAGCAGCGTCTCCTCAAGATCCATAGACGTACCTCATTATGGCGTCCATGTCCTTGTCACCCCGACCGGAGTAGTTGATGATCATAGCATCGTCCCCCGAGAACTCCTCCCGATGGTTCATGACGTAGGCCACGGCGTGTGCGGTCTCCAAGGCTGGTATAAGCCCCTCGGTCCTGCACATCGTCTTGACGGCCTCGAAGACGTCTTTGTCGAAGGCGTAGCATGCTTTGACGCGACCGGCCTCGCATAGGTGGGATATCTCTGGGCCCCTGGCGGGGTAGTTGAGGCCGGCGGACCTGGTCTTGGAGGGCATTATCTGGCCGTTCTCGTCCTGGAGGACCTGCATGACGGCGCCGTGGATCACCCCGGGGCTGCCCAGTTGGAAGGCTGCGGCGCTATTCTCCGCGCCAAGGCTTTCTCCCCCTCCCTCGACGAAGTAGAGCCTCACGTCCCCTTCATCGAGGAAGGCTCTGAAGGCCCCAAGGGCGTTACTGCCGCCGCTCCCTGCGGCGATCACGGCATCCGGGAGCCCCCCCTCCCTCTCATGGAACTGGCTTCTGGCCTCGTTGCCGATGACGCTCTGGAAGGCTCCGACCAGCACAGGGAACGGGTGGGGTCCCACGGTTGATCCCATGAGATAGAGGGTGTCCTTGGAGCAGGAGGCCCACTCCCTCAGCGTGTCCGAGACGGCGTCCTTGAGCACGCCGGAGCCGATCTCCACGGGGGTGATTTTAGCTCCGAGAAGCCTCATCTTCTTGACGTTGCTCGCCTGTCTCTTGATATCCTTGACCCCCATGAAGATCTCAGCTTCCAGATCACAGACCCTCGCAGCCATTATAGTCGCGAGGCCGTGCTGTCCGGCGGCGGTTTCCGTGATTATCCGCGTCTTCCCCATCCGTTTAGCCAGGAGGGCCTGACCCAGGGTGTTGTTGAGCTTGTGGGATCCACCGCAGACGAGGTCCTCCCTCTTAAGGTAAACCCTGCAGCCCACCTCATGGCTGAGCCTCTCGGCGTGGTACAGGGGTGTGGGCCTCCCCGCGTAGTCCCTGAGGAGTTTCCTGTACTCCTTCTGGAACCCGGGATCAGGAAGTATCTTCTCGTAGGCTTCCTCCAGTTCCTCGAGGGCAGGCATCAGCATCTCGCTGACGTACTGGCCTCCAAACTTCCCGTATCTACCCTTATTCATCTCGGCTTCACTTTCCTCACATTCCCGATGAATGACGCTATCTTATCGGGGTCTTTATGGCCTGGCCTTGACTCGACGCCGGAGCTTACGTCAACGGCGTAGGGCTTCACGACCCGGATTGCCTCCTCGACGTTCATCGGGTTAAGGCCTCCCGCCAGTATCATCCTCTTGGGGTGGATGGCCTCCCTGAGCATCGCACTCATCCCCCAGTCCCGCTGAACTCCGGTTCCCCCAAGCTTGCCGGGGACGAATGTGTCGAGAAGCAGCGTGTCATAGGCCCCTGTCTCCTCGGCCGCCCTCATCAATCTATCTGGCTCTGGGCTGATCCCCTTGATCAGGCCTACGCCGGGCATCATCCTCTTCAATACGTTCGCGTTCGGTGTCCCTTCACCGTGTATCTGGAGGACATCAGGTCTGATGGTCTCATAAGTTTCAACCATCTCATCTACGTCTTCGGGAACCAACACCAGAACCGTCTTGGTGAAGACCGGAACCCTCTTGACGAGTTCGGCGGCTCTTTCTGGCGACAGATTCCTGGGCGCCGACGGGACACCGACTACGAAGCCTACAGCGTCGGCTCCGGCGTTAATGGCTGCCTTCAGGTTTTCTTCTCTGGTGATACCGCAGATCTTGACCTTCACCGCGTTCATGCCCTGACGAATCCCCTGACGGCTTCCTCTATGTCTCCGGAGGCCATGATGGATGAGCCGATGAGATAGGCTTGGGCGCCGCAGCCTCTGAGGAAGAGCAGGTCCCCCGGGGTCTTTATCCCGCTCTCGCTCACGATCGGGGCATCACCCTTACTGTGGGTTTCCAGGACGCGGCGCGTTACCTCTAGGTCCACCTTCAAGGTTCTGAGGTCCCGGTTGTTTATCCCTATGAGGTCGGCTCCAGTGTTTTTGGCAGCGTCGAACTCGTTGGCGTCGTGGGTCTCGAGGAGCACCTCAAGACCAAGCGCATGAGCCTTTTCGATCATCGAATCCAAGTTGACGTGTCCTTTGCCCCTGTCGTATATCGCCTTTATCAGTAGGACTGCGTTAGCGCCGAGTCTCGCCGCGGCCTCGATCTGCTCTGGGCTTACGATTATGTCCTTCATTAGCAGGGGGAGCCCCGTTGAGCCCCGTATCTGCCGGAGATACTCCAGGCTTCCCCTGAAGTGCTTCGGCTCGGTGAGCACCGATATCCCTGACGCACCGCCCGCCTCAATGGCGTGGGCGATTCCGGTTGGGTCGATGTTCTCCCTGATTGAGCCGAGGGAG
>DATLAV010000173.1:0-2161 GCA_035527235.1 Patescibacteria group bacterium
TCTATAACGCCCTCCAGGTCCTTCTCGAGCTCGGCTCCGCCGACCTCTATGACCATACCGAACGTCGTGTTGGTGCCCTCCGGGAGATCGGGCAGGTCTGGGCCGACGACGGTCATCTTGCCGTCCTCGATCTCGTCCATCGGCTTCGACTGGACTAGCTCGAACTTGTACTCCTCTCGGGGGCCGCCCAGCTCGATCTGCATATCGCGGCCGCGAATCCTTTCTCCCTCGTAGATGATCCCTACATCCACGGGGATGTCCTCGAATAGACTCATCTATTTTCCCTCCTCCAATTCTTTGAGTATCTCATCCAGCGCGGTCAGCCAGTTCTTCACAGGCATCGAACCCATGGACCAGCTGGCGTTAGGCTGGTACGTATTACCCAGTGAAAGGGTCCTGAGGTCTTGGGCGAAGCTCTTCAACCCAGACTGGACCAGCCACTCCATGTAGTACAAGGACCCCACGAACAAGACTATATCGTAAGGCCCCTCCCCGTCGAACCCGGCCCAGTCGGGGTCTCTAAGCCTGTCGCCTAGGTTCATGAAGGGCATACTGTACACCTCGGTCCCCCTGTCTCTGAAAGTCTTCGCAAGGTGGCCCGTGGCGACTACGGCGACTCCGGTTCTAAGGAACCTGATGGCCGAGTCAACCAGGTCGCCGTCGTTTGTCTTCACATTCGGCGCGTTGCTCCCCACTACCAGGAGAGGCCTCTTGGCCTTCTTTATCATCGAGGCAGCTACCTTGGGCTGAGGTATCACATGGGCCTTCTTCGGCCCCGGAATCTCGGCGGTCTGTCCTGTACGCATCTTGGCTGACATCACGACTTCCTCCTCACCATCCTGTCGAGCAGAGTCGGGTCCAGCATGCCTATCTTGCCTTCCTCCCAACCTTTATCCTTGATGATGCCGAGTACCTCCTCCTTCATCGTGAACGGAACGTCAGCCTCCACGCGGACGTATAGATGAAGGTCGTCGGGCATGGCGCCGTAGTAGGTTTTGTGAAGGTCGATGTAGTGGCTGAGCTTGACTGCGCGGCCCTTAGAGGTATCGTTTGGCCTCATGCTGAGCTTAGCCGTCATGACCATGGCCTCCTCCACGGTCTCTGCCGCGTAGAAGAGGTGCTCGGGAGCCGGGCCCACGTACTTCTCCTCACCCGTCCTGGCGTCCAGCGTTATCCAGTCCTCCTCCTTGTCAGCCCTACCGAGCAGGTTACGCCTGTACTTGGAGCCGTGGGGCCCGACTATCACCGGGATTCCGAGCCTCCAGCAGCCCGCAGCGATGCTCGCCGCCTTCTGGGACATGGCGCCCCAGGCTATGCCCACGGCGCCCACCCTGTTGTAGACGTAGTCGGCTATCTCCTCGTAGTTGGCCCTCAGCGGTCGTTTAGCGAAGATGTTAGCGATCTTGATGGCAGCCCCTGTTATGTGGGCGTTCGAGACGCAGCTGCCTATGTTGACTAGGCCGCCCGCGTCGAAGTAGCCCGGGTACTTCTCGTAGAGGTTCAGGCCGTCCTCGTCCTTCGTCATTGCGATGTTCATGGCGGAGCAGCCTGTCGTGAGGACGATGAACCTCCGCTTCAGGAACTCCTCGGCTATCTGCGCCACCTCATCCCCACCCTTGGGGTAGTTGGCGCACCCTACCAAGGCCACGACCCCCGGTATCTCGCCGAAGACGATGGCCCTACCCACCTCCCTGATCTCCACGTCGGTGACGGCGCCTCTGCCTACTCTTATCGAGTATTTATCCGTCATGCCTGCATCGGCCGCTGCCTTCGTGAGGAAGCTCACTATGGGTAGTCCCTCTGGGCACGCGCTCTCGCATCTTCCACAGCCGACGCACATGGGCTGCATCTCCGCGAGGGGGCCCAGGTCTCCTTCCGCCGCGGCCTTCACCGCGTCCATTATGGGGAGATTGTTGGGGCAGGCCCTCACGCACTCCATGCAGCTGCGGCAAGTCCCCGCAAGCTCGACGAGCCTCTCCTTTGACAGCGCCTTGAACCCCTCCCTCTTGGGCTTCATCTTCAACGCCGTCTTAACCACCACCTCGCCCACCTTATCGGGCTCAATTATGAGTACACCGGGGGTTCTTCCCTCGACCAGGTCATCGACGATCTGGTCAGCCGGGTCATGTGTCCGGTTGGGGAGCCCCAGCATGCTCTTCTC
>DATLAV010000174.1:0-25193 GCA_035527235.1 Patescibacteria group bacterium
TACCCTCGATGACGATGTTGGCGTCCCAGCTGTTGTACTCGACGCTGACGCCCGCCCAACCAGTCCCGTTGAACAGGTTGCCCCGTACCAGGGTGACCTCGACCTGCCCGCTGAAGTCCTCGAAGTTGACGGCGTCCTCGATGTTCCTGTCGAAGACGTTCCCGTAGATGTCCAGCTGGACTAGGGGGTTCCCCTCCCGATTCGTTATCATCAATGCGTGGGGGAAGTTGAACCTGAACAGGTTGCCGTGGATCCGTGCCGCGCGCGCGGATAAAGGGAACCCATCTCCTTGGGGATGAATCTCCGGTAAAAGTAGGTTAATGAGTCTTGAAAACGTTCAAGTAAGCCCTAGGTGCTATATATGGCATTCAAGCGGGGTCTTCAGATTTGATAATCATCACAGGATTGGAGGGCATTCCCCCCGTCGGGCCCGGGGACGACTTGGGCTGCCTCATAGTCGAGGCAGCCGGGCGGGGGGAGGTCGGGCTCAGGGAAGGGGATGTCATCGTGGTCACCTCGAAGGTGGTCTCCAAGGCCGAGGGGAGGCTCCTGAGTCTGAAGGAGGTGGTGCCGTCGGGGTTCGCTGAGGAGATCGCACGGGCCACGGGGAAGGACCCGAGGCACGTCGAGGCCATCCTCAGGGAGAGCGCGAGGATCGTGAGAATGAGGGGGAACGTCCTCATCACAGAGACACGGCACGGCTTCGTCTGCGCCAACTCGGGCATCGACCGGTCCAACATCGACGGCGGGCGTATCGCGCTGCTCCCCGTGGACCCGGACGAGTCCGCCAAGGGCATCAGGGACCGAATAATGGACCTCGCTGGGGTGGACGTCGCTGTCATCGTGACGGACACCTGGGGCAGGGCCTGGAGGCTCGGCCAGGTCGATTTCGCCATAGGCGTCGCGGGCATGTACCCCTTCAAGGACTACCGGGGCGAGGTGGACCCCTATGGCTACGAGCTCAGCGTCACGGAGATCGCCGTCGCCGACGAGCTCGCAGCGGCCGCGGAGCTGGCGAAGGGGAAGCTCTCTGGGGTGCCCGTCGTCGTCATCCGGGGGTACGAGTACGTCCGGGGCGACGGATGCGCGGGGCAGCTGGTGAGGCCCATAGAGAAGGACCTGTTCAGATAGGTAAATATCCATCATATTTAGATGGATTTGAAATTGAACTGTGCTCCATCTCAGTTTTATATTGCGTGATTAAGTAGATTTACGATATTCATGGGCTTGAAGTCAGTTGCACTCGTTATCGTAGGTTTGCTCATAGGTGGAGCGGTGGGATATGGTGTCAGCCTCGTCTACACCCCTGAATTCTTGGTGGACCTGCTCCCCGAGAACTACGTGAGCCGTTTTGAGGAGCTCGGCTCCATGTTCGAGGGGCTCACCTCGGAGCACGAGGGGACCCTGGCCGAGATCGCAGAGCTCGTGGGCAACCTAGAGAACCTGACCTCAATGTACGAGGGGCTCAACCTGGACATGGAGGACCTTGACGAGGCGTTCTCCGGACTCTCTGAGGACAACTCCGTTCTCGCCGAGGAGCTGGCGGCACTGACAGAGGAGCACGAGGCGCTCCTGAGGGCGTACAACGAATCCTTGGACAGCTACGACACGCTCATGATGCAATACCTGATCGTCACAGGCATCTCCCCGTTGATGCCTGAGACCCAGTCAAACGACACCATAAGGAAGGACTTCGCCTGGAACTACGGCGGGAAGACGTGGGCGACGAGTCTCTTCATACCTCAACAGCTCTACGACTATTACAGCAACAAGACGAGGGTCCCCACGGAGGACTACTCCGTCTACGTCACCCACCCCATTGACGACGAGTACCTCTTTATCATAGCCAACATCTTCGAGAGTATCTCCCTGGGGGAGGGCTACACGGAGATCGAGCAGGCTGAGCTGGTGATAAGCTTCGTCCAGAGCCTCCCCTATTCATTTGACAATGTCTCCACGGGCTTCGACGATTATCCGCGTTACCCCATCGAGACTCTGGTGGTGGGCGGCGGCGACTGCGAGGACTCTTCCATACTTACTTCGGCGCTCATGGACACCATGGGCTACGACTTGGTCCTGTTCAACCTGCCGGATCACGTCGCTGTGGGGCTGGCGGTGGACACCTCAGGCATATACTGGGAGTACGAGGGCACTAACTACTTCTATGTCGAGACGACGGGCGAGGGATGGCAGATAGGGCAGATACCCGAGGATTATGAAGGCGTGTCCGCGACGATCTCCCCCCTGCTCCCCCACGCCGTGTGCACCCTCGACTGGTCCGCCTCCAGGGTCCGCCAGAAGATGACGATCGTGGCGGAGGTGATCAACGTTGGGACGGCGGAGGCCAGCAACCTCAAGCTCTACGTCGCCTTCGAGGGCGGTAGCGGCCAGATCTGGAACCCCAAGGAGAGCACCTTCTTCAACCTGGCGGTCGAAGAGGAAAAGGATATCTCACTCGAGCTCACAGTGCCCTACGACGTCTACACAAGGATGCTCGTGTGGATCATCGATACCGACGATAAGGTTCTGGAAGAGCGTAACTCGGAGTGGTTCGACACCAACTAGGGCCGGAGCAGAACCGAGGACGTTTTAATATCTAATTTACCTCTCGCGCCTCAGAAAGTCGCCGATGTCGAACAGGTTCTTCAGTATCTTCTTTCCTTCGAACCGCTCAACTCGGCCGTAGCCGAGGCAGTCCTCCTCGAACATCACGAGGCTGAAGGCTTCCTCCTCTAGGCTTCCCTCGTGGCTCAGTATGTTCTCCTCGAAGATGTCACGGCCGCAGACGAAGAGCCACGCCGTCCTTCTGTCTACGTGGATCCTGTTTAGGAACCCTTTTTCGGCGCCCAACTTGGTGAGGAGGATGGAGCTGGGGTGAAAATCCCTCTTGTCCTTCCCGAGGAACCTGCCGGCGTAGACGAGGCTGTCCTTCTGCACGATAAGCATTCTTAGCTTCTCGTCGACGAGGAACCTCTTGTTGTTGATCTTCACCACGCCCTCCTCGTCCGGCGTGTAGGATGAGCCAATCCCTCTCAGGAACTCGGTGATCATTCTCATCTCTTAACCGCCTCCGCTACGAAGAAGCCCTGGGTCCCCGTCTCGTCGGGCCAGTACCTCATGCACCTCCCCAACGCGCCGTCGAGGTTCTCACCGAGGACCTCGGTCAGCCCGGGGCTCCCGGGCCCCTCGATCTTCACCAGCTTGGCGCCATGGTTGTCGATGAGCCACTGGACGTTGAGCTCGTCCTCTTCGGGCTCAAGGGAGCAAGTCGTGTAGACGAGGGTCCCCCCCTCCCGGAGGTGCCTCCAGGCCGTCCCCATGAGCCGCCTCTGCCTTTCTGCGTTCCTATCAAAGTCCCTGGGCCGCCGTTTGCTGAACCACGCCCTGTCCACGACGTAGTTCCCGGAGCAGGGGGCGTCCAGCAGGATCTTGTCGAAGAGGGTGCCGCCGAACTCCAACTCGTTGATGTCGGCGTGGTAGGCGACGCAGTTCTCCACGCCACATCGCTCCAGAGTGTTCTCCAGGGCGTAGAGCCTTTTCCTGCTGACGTCGACAGCCACGATGGCGCCCCGGTTTCCCATGTGGGCAGCCATCTGGGTCGTCTTCATGCCGGGGGCGGCGCACATGTCCAGCACCGTCTCCCCCGGGGCGGGCGCTAGGACCTCGACGGGGAACTGGGAGGCAGCTTCCTGGATGTTGAAGAGCCCCAGGAGGTACTCGAAGGAAGCCCCCAGGGAGAAGCGGCTCTCCTCGACGACGTAACCGTCCCTCAGGTAGTCGACCTTTGACAGGGTGACTCCTAAACCCTCAAGTCTCTTGACCAGCTCTTCGCGGCCTATCCTCAGGGTGTTGACCCTGAGTGAGGTTCTCGTCCCCTCGTCGCCGCTGAGCTCGTGTCCAAGCTCCATATACCTATCGAGGAAGAAGCGTTTGCCTGGCATTTTCCGGTCTCACGTTGACCGGCGGCAGATATAATGGTTCCTCACCGCCAGCCCCCTTTATTACCCTCATCGCTCAAGGTATCTGCCGAGCTGAGATGGGACGGGGGACGAGCTTCGACGAGGCGGCACGGGACTACGATGAGGTGCGCCCGGGCTACCCAGAGGAGCTCGTGGAGGATGTCATCGCCCTCTCCGGCATCCCAGACGGCGGCAGAATCCTAGAGGTGGGGTGCGGCACTGGCCAGGCCACTATCCCCTTCGCCGAGTGGGGCTACCGGATGGTCTCCATTGACGTCGGCGGGGAACTGGCGTCCATGGCCCGTAGCAAGTGTAGCCGGTACCCGTCGGTGGAGGTGTTGACCGTCTCCTTCGAGGACTTCGTGGTCAAGTCGGGCTCCTTCGACCTCGTGATCTCGGCGACGGCGTTCCACTGGATACCTCCCGAGGTCGGCTATCCAAAGGCTGCCAGGGCCCTGAACGACTCCGGGAGCATTGCGTTATTCTGGAATATGCACCCCACGCCGTACACGGGCTTCTTCGAGGACGTGCAGAGGGTCTATGGCAGGATCGTCCCCGAGTGGAGGAACCCCGAGGCTAGGCCGACGACCGATGAGAGAATCAGGGAGACCGTGGCTCTCGTTGACGGCACCGGCCTCTTCGGGGAGGTCCAGGTGAGGAGATACCCGTGGTCGAAGACCTTCAGCAGCGGAGACTACTTGAGGCTCCTCAACACCTTCTCGGATCACCGGAGCCTGGAAGAAGAGCGGAGGGCTGACCTGTTCGAGGGGATCAGGTCCCTGATCGATGGGGAGTACGGCGGAGCCATCGAGAGGCCCTACCTCTCCGTTCTCTACGTGGCCAGAAAAAGAGTGTAAAAAAAGGATGGGGTTTCTAGCTGGAGACCGCCCCGGCTATCGCCACGGATGCGATGAAGGCCCCGAAGGCTTTGATGTAGTCGTCGAGGACGAATTTGATGGTCCTGCCGTCAATTCTCTCCGCCGTGGGCATGAACTCGACGCCGTCCGCCATCTGTGCGTTCGTGAACTTGACGTACATCTCGATGGGGGGCTCGAAGGTGAAAGGCTCGATGGAGTCGATCTTACCCATGGCCTTGATGGCCCCCCTCCTTATCATTTCCCTCGCCACGCGTGGGTGGAGGGTCTTCGCGGCTGTCCTGGAGACCGCCTCCTTGACGGCGACGGTCACGATCTTGGGGTTGAGCTCCTTCGCCTCCTTGGTGACGGCGAGATCCCCGGCGACGAGGACGAGGGGGACGCCGTAGTAGCCGGCGACGGCGGCGTTGAGGGCGGTCTCACCGATCTCCATCCCGTTGACGGTGAGGCTATGGATGGCCCTCCCCGAGTAGGTGTGGGAGAGGGTGCCGTGCAGGGTGCCCTTCTTGGAGTGGTAGCCGATGAACATGGCGGCGTCGAAGCTCCCATCGATCCCACAGATCTGGGAGAGGGGCTTCGGGGTTCCCCTCACCAACGTGGCGGCCTCGTGGAGCTCCTCGGGCCGGATGTTCTTCATGCCCCCGTGGCCCTCGGAGACCGTGATACTGGCGTCGGAGGCCTCGAGGATCCCCTCGATGGCGGCGTTCACGTCGCCGGCCATGAGGCTCCTACCCATGCCATAGTCGGGCTGGCTCGTGCCGGTCATGTTGCCGGAGACGATGCTCGTGATGCCCTCCATGTCAACGGAGATAATCACCTTGGCATTTTTCTTTGACATCTGAATCAGGATGACGGTCCACCGCAGGCCGTATTAAACTTGCTAGAGCCTGAGGAGTATCAGTGCAGCCTTCTCGAAAGGAACAGCCCTGCGAGGATCATCCCCAGCATTACCGAGACTGTGGGGAACCCCGGTATCCCTATCTGCTCTGATCCCTCGTCCATGACTTCCACGATCTCCGTTGAGACCTCTAACCACTCCCCATCGACCGGGTTCAGGACCCAGAGGTCGTTGAGGGGGGCCGCCCCGACCTCCATCAGCCCCCCGAAAAGGATGAACTTCTCATGGACAGGGTCATAAACTAAGGCGGAGTTCTCCCTCTCCGGGGGCTTCTCATCCGTATCCAGCCTCTCCCAGGTGTTGGTTGAGAGATTGTAGAGCCAGGTGTCATCCAGGGTGGCGCTTGTCCCGGAGCCCCCGAAGACAACCATCTTGCCCCTATCTTTGTCGTAGGCGAGAGTGTGCCAATACCTCTGGGGGAGGGAAGTCGCCGTGTCCACCTTCGTCCAGGTGTCCGACGGGTAGTCGTATGTCCAGACACCGTCGCTGTAGCCATGGCTGACCATCCGGCCGTCCTCCGTGATGGACCAATGACCCCCGTACATGACCACCGCCTCATTCACAGTGTCGTAGACCATGTGGTGGCCGTACTGGGGAAGGGGAGAATCCTCGGGTCTCATCTGCGTCCAGGTGTTCTCCTCGGCGTCGTAGACCCAGGTGTCCTGAGGGTGGCTGTTGTCCCGACTGTAACCGTCGCTGAGAATAACGATGCCGTTTCCTTCGTCGTAGACGATGGCGCCGTCGCTCCTCGGGGACGGGCCCTCCAAGGGATGCATATTGGTCCAAGTGTTCCCCTCGATGTCGTAGGTCCAAGTATCCCCCGCACGGTCGGACGCGGTGAACCCCCCGAAGAGCACCAGCTGGTGGCGATCCGTGTCGTAGACCATCATGAAGTTGAACCTGCCTGGGGGCCTGAGGTCGCACTCGATCTCCGTCCAGGTGCTCGTGGAGTAGTCGTAGGACAGGAGGTCGTTGTAGTACGTGTAACCGTTGTCATAGATGGCGCCGCCGAAGAGGAGAATCCGCTCGTTTACCGGGTCGTAGACCATCCTGTGCCCGAACCTGGGGGCAGGGCGGCCGTCGACGAGCTCCCCCTCCACCTGTCCAATGAACAGGCACAGTAGGAACAACATAATGAAGGTGGCTTTCATCCTGGCTCCACGCATCTTAGATCACGTATCCTTTTATTATTTACATAAAAAAGACCTGTTCAGCATCGGACCTAATCTCCCAGCAATCATTTTTTCCTAGGCACATAGGTTACCGTGCTGTCAGTGGATTAGCCGCTCCATTATCCACTTTTTCAGGGGCTCCTTCGCTGGCATCTTGGTGTACCATTTCGGGTCCTCGTAGAAGCCCTCGTGGCGAACGGTGGTCAGTTCCTCGAGGTAGGTGGGGCGGAGGTCCGTGACGTCGTCGTCGTGGAGGTGGATGGGGTAGTTGTGGCTCGGCGGCAGCTCCAGTAGCTCCTCCCGGGGCAGCAGTGAGAGGATGGCTCCCGTGAACGCCGCTTGGTGAACGAAGACCCTGTATCGTGGGTCGGCCTCGTAGAACCCCTGGAGGGTGGGCGCACCGTGGATGCCGAGGAAGACGTCTCTCCACGCCTTCAGGAGCCCCCTCCCGGGCTTGGTGACGTGGTACCCGGCGTTGAAGTAGGGGCGGATCTTCATGTCGTCGACGTGGGTCCGCATGGGGAAGACCCGGTCGTCAGGGACCCCGCAGAGGCGGTAGACCTCCGTCCAGAAGGGGTCTAGGGGCTCGCTGAACGGGGAGCCGACGTTGATGTGGTGGACGGGCCTGTACCCTAGGCTCTTCCCCTCGGGTATGAGCAGGTTCAGGGGCTCGTTGAGGACGATGGTGTTGGCGTTCAGCCACATGAGGCGCTCAACCTTTCCCTCCGCCATGGACTCGGCGAGGGCGGCGGCGGTCGCCTCACCGGTGAACGGGAACTCCGCGATGGCCGGGTCGACCTCGAAGCCGACCAACTCGACGCCCAGCCTCCCGACGCCGTTCACGAACTCCCGGGAGAGGGGTTCTCCGAGTTCCGAATAGAGGATCCAGATGGGCGTCCGGGACAGGGACCCCGCGAAGGCCCTGATGCTCTCGGCTAGAAGGAGGCTGTTCCTCTCAGAATGCTTGCTGGGGTGGACTGTTGAGGCGAACACGAGCCTCTCCCTTCCCTCGGTTGAGTCAACTGGATCCAAATCTATCCTTTTTTCTTGGTTTCCTGGGGTATTTAACATTGCCATTTCGTTCACGGGGGGGGTGCACAGTGGGGCGGCTCCATATAAGAATTTTTTATTATGAAAGAAAATATTTATATATGTAAGAAATTTGTTATATACCTGTGGTTCAGATGGGAGTCAAAGAAACGGTATCGTCCCTTACCGAGAAGCTCGAGGAGCAGAGATCGATACTGCCTTTCTCCATAATGTACACGGGTCAGACTTTCTCCCTCCTCGGGAGCAGGCTGGTTCAGTTCTCAATAATCTGGTGGCTGACGTCGACGACGGGTTCGGCCTCGGTGCTGGCTCTGGGATCCATTATCGCCCTGCTGCCCCAGGTCCTGGTTACGCCCTTCGCCGGGGCTCTCGTCGACCGGTGGAACAGGCGGGCCGTCATGATCGTCACCGACCTGCTTATCGCGGGTGCCGTCGTGGTCTTGGCGTTGCTTTATGCCTGGGACGCCGTGAGCGTCTGGCATATCTACGGGCTTATGCTGATACGCTCGGTCTGCGGTACCTTCCACTGGATAGCGTGGAAGTCGTCCACCAAGATGCTGGTGCCCGAGAAGCACCTGTCGAGGATAGCGGGCATCGAGCAGGCTATCCAGGGCATGGCCAGCTTCGTGGCGCCTCCGATGGGGGCGTTCCTCATCGAGATGCTGCCGATCTACGTCATCCTGGCCATCGACGTGGTCACGGCGGTCCTGGCAGTAGTGCCCCTGGTCTTCATCAGCATCCCCCAGCCCTCGTTCCTGGAGAGGAACGGCAAGACATCTGTCATCGCCTCAATGCGGGAGGGGCTGGGCTACGTGAGGACGAAGACGGGCCTTCTGCTCATCGTGGGGATGGCCATGGCCATTAACTTCATCCTGACCCCCGCCTTCTCCTTGGAGCCCCTGCTGGTGACCAAGTATTTCAACGGCGGTGCCGTGGAGCTGGGCTGGCTTCAGTCCGCCTACGGGGTTGGGCTCATACTCGGTGGCCTCACCCTTGGCGTCTGGGGCGGCTTCAAGAGGCGCACCGTCACCAGCTTGTCCGCCCTGGCCTTGAGTGGCGTCTTCATAGCCTCCGTGGGTCTGGTTCCGCCGACGGGCTTCAACTTGGTCGTGGGGTTAAACCTTCTTGCGGGGTTCCTGAACCCTATTGTCAACGGCCCCCTGATAGCGGTGCTCCAGGCGAAGGTGCCCAACGACTACCAGGGGAGAGTCTTCGCCCTCATCCAGAGCGGCTCCCAGTTCATGGCCCCCCTAGGCCTCGCGATAGGCGGGCCCGTGGCAGACGCCATGGGGATCCAGTTCCTCTTCTTGGTGGGTGGGGCCACGATGTCCATAATGGGCGTTGCGGCGTTCTTCGTCAAGCCCATGCTGTACGTCGAGGACGCCTCCTTCGCGGTGGAGCGGGTCGAAAGCCTAGCGAGCCCTAAGACAGGTATCATAGTGTCCGGGATGGTCAAGGACTAAAGGGGGCTATTTACCCCCAAGACTCCACGGTCGTAAATTTGTTGGACTAGACTAGACCTAATCCACCGGGGCCAGATAGACGGTGAACTCCTCCTCACCGTCGACGCCAATCAACTCGTCCATCAGCCCCTGATACGACCTGCCCACGTGGACTATGGTGTCTCCCTCGTAGACCAGGACGCCGTCCCTCAGGAGGGCGTGGCTCTCCCCGTCAAACGCGACTATGAAGCTCGCATCGACCTGAGCTCTCCCCCCGCTCATACGTTTACCTTGTTGAGGTCATACGCCAACGACTTAGATTACCATCCCGGCGTTCCAACAAGAAAACCTATAATAGGCTTTCTGGCTAGTTGAAAGGTAAGCTGGGTGAAAAATATGAGCGCTACGATGATCAGGTGCCCCAACTGCGGCTCCACGGATGTTCGATCCACCGCTCCTGACCAGTACAGGTGTCTCAGGTGTGGTGGGGGGTTCAACCTCATCAGACCGGATGTGATGCGCCAGGACGTGGTGAGCCACAACTGCCCGGTCTGCGGCAAGCCCGTCGAGGCTGGGAAGGGGTTCAGATGCACCCGCTGTGGGAGTTACGATCTCTGCCCCGACTGCGTCTCCTACCTGAACCCTGACGGCCACGTCTGCAAGACATGCCTCAAGAAGGCGGGTCAGAACTGCTTCATCTGCGGAAAGTTTGCGTTCCAGACTTGCCAGAGCTGCGTCGGCCTGGTCGCCAAGGGGAAGAAGGACTCCGAGGTCGTCACCAAGGTCTGCGGTGACTGCTATAATCTTTGGTTCATCGATCATGTCGAGCTGAAGAAGGCGAGTGGCGGGATGCCGCCGAGGTGGGGGCCCGTGACCTTTCACTGCCCCAGGTGCGGTCAGATCTGCACGGACTGCGCCGAGGAGAAGCAGAGGTTCCTCCGGGGGAAGACCTACGTCTGTAAGAACTGCGGCTCCGAGCTCACTCTCAGGGAGCAGCCGATGGACTACCTCCAGGAGAGCTGATACTCCTAATATTTTATACGTCTGTCCGCCCAGAGGATGTGTCATGACCGTCAACCCCAAGATCGTGCTGCGGAGAGCGAGGCAGGAGGACCGCGAGAAGGTCATCGAGGTCGAGTCCAAGAGCACCCCCAACCTGAGCTACGTGCCCGATGTCTTCGATATGTTCGTCTCCGATGAGGTCGGTGAGTTTAGCGTCGCCGAGATGGACGGGGAGGTCGTCGGCTGCGGGAAGTACACCGTGCTCCCAGACGGCTCCGTCTGGCTGGAGACGCTGAGGGTGATACCTGAGCGCCAGGGGAGGGGGGCCGGGAAGAGCTTCTACGAGCGCTGGTTCGAGAGGGCCCGCCTCCAGGGGGTGAAGACGATGCGCATGTACACCGGCCTCAGGAACGTCGTGAGCAAGGGACTCGCTGAGAGATACGGCCTCAGTCTCGCTGAGACGTTCAGGGGCGCGTCCCTATCCTGCAAGCCGGGTGCGGATTTGGTCTTCACAGGTGATTTCACGCTCGTCGAGAATCCGGAGCGGGCGACCTCCCTCCTTATGCCCCTGAGCGAGGAGTGGGGGGGCTTCCACGTAATGAACCGAACCTTCTTCAGGCTGACCCCTGCCCTGTGCAGCCATCTCGTAGAGGAGGGAATGGTCTACGAGGACCCGTCGACCCGGAGCGTCATCACCCTGGGCGCACGGTTCCAGCCCGAGAAGGTGCTCCACATCGGCGTGTTCGGTGGCGACGCGGAGGCGTGCCTGGGCTTCGCGCTTGAGAAGGGATTGGAGCGGGGTGTCGAGCGCCTCAACTGCGACTTCCCGACGTCAGCAACGGATGTCGAGATTGCGTTTGCGGAGTACGGCTTCAGCTTCACACCCTCGGACTTCATCGTGATGGAGATACACCTGTAAAAACTTCAATTCGACGATTCCTAAATATATTTACTCAAGATTAGATGCATTTATTAGCAAATATCCTCCTCGTTGAATAACAATCATACATATTTTGTGATAAGTAGAGGAGATAATATGTCAAAGGGAGCAGCCATCGTCGTTGAGAGCCTCGTGAAGAGGTACGAGGAGGTCACGGCCGTAGACGGCCTCAGCTTCGAGGTCGAGTTGGGGGAGATCTTTGGCCTACTGGGGCCCAACGGCGCTGGGAAGTCGACCACTATCAATATCCTGAGCGGAATCCTGGAGCCCACGGAGGGCTCGGCGACCGTCCTCGGCTTCGATGTCCACAGGGATCCATCTAAGATCAAGGAGAGGATCGGTGTCTGTCCCCAGGAGCCCGCCTTCTTCCCGTACCTGACGGGGCGGGAGAACATCGAGCTCATCGGCGACCTTCACCTGATGCCCCGGAAGGAGCTCAGGGAGCGGACGGACGCCCTCCTCGACAGTGTGGGCCTCGGTGAGGCCTCGAGCCGACGCGCTGGACAGTACAGTGGCGGCATGGTGAGGAGGACGAGCCTCGCGATGGCCCTCGTCCACGATCCTGAGATTGCGTTCCTCGACGAGCCCACCGTGGGATTGGACCCTCAGTCCCGGAGGGCGACCTGGGACCTAATCAGGGATCTCAGGGAGAGGGGGAGGACAGTCATCCTCACCACCCATTACATCGAGGAAGCCGAAGAACTCGCTGACAGGGTGGGGATCATTGACCATGGTACCCTCATCGCGCTGGACACCCCGAAGGCCCTCATGGAGGAGCACGGCGCCGGGAACCTGGAGGAGGTCTTCATCAAGCTCACCGGCAGGAGGATCCGGGAGGAGGTCTGACCATGAAGTTACGCAGAGTCAGGGCCCTTGTCGCCAAGGAACTGAAGAGGCTTGTCAGGGAGCCCGCGAACCTCTTCATGGCCATCCTGTTCCCGCTGATCCTCACCCTCGCCTTCGGGGCCGCCTTCGGTGGCATGGGCTCGGGGGCTGGGGCCTCAACCTACACCGTTGGTTTCGTGGACCTCGACGCCTCCATGGGCAGCCCTTGGGTTAACTCCTTCAGGGAGGGACTCGCCGATACGGGGGCCCTTGTAGTCGCGGAGTACGGTGACAACGCCACCGCCCAAGCGGACCTCCTGCAGGGGAAGGTAGACGCCGTCGTCGTAATGCCCGCCGACTTTGGGGAGAGCGTCGACTCCTTCATCGCCCACCCGACGGAGCCAGGGCTGTGGGTCAACACCACGATTGGACTCGCTGTCGACCAGGGCTCCATGATCGTAGGAGCAGCGGTCCCCCCGATGATCTCTCAAGTCCTCGCGGCGACCGTCTTCGGGGAGACGGCGATGGCCGACTCCCTCCCATTCGAACTCGGGGTGCCAGCGCAGGTCGCCAGCTCAAGGCTGACCCAGTTCGACTTCATGGTGCCGGGGATGTTCGCTTACTCTGCCATCTTCGTCACGATGCTGGTCGCCCAGGGCTTCTCCTCGGAGCGGGAGCAGGGGCTTCTCAGGCGGGTGAATCTGACCCCGACTTCCCCTGCGGAGGTGATCGTCAGCCAGATCGTCGCCAACCTCATCACAGGCGCCATCCAGGTCGCTATCGTCTATATCTCCTCGGGCTTCATGGGCTTCAGGTCCCAGGCGTCCCCGATTGGTATCGCGTACGCGCTGATCATAGTGCTCTTCTTGGTGCTCTGTAACGTGGGTTTCGGGCTGATCACGGCCTCCCTCGTCAAGAGCTCGGGGGCTGCGACGGGCCTCTCCTTTGTGTTCATACTGCCCCAGATGCTGCTGGGGACCTTCGTCCCAGTTTCGAAGGAGATCGCCCGCTTCGTCCCGAGCTACTACGTGACGGACGCCCTCACCTCTCTCTTCCTGAGGGGGGCGCCCCTCTCCAGCCCCGTGGTCATGGTGGACCTGCTGGTGGTGGCGGTCGTCAGCGTCGTCGTGGCGGTTCTGGGGATAGCCGTGTTCCAGAGGTTCGGGAGAGGCTAGCACCGCATCTGGAGGGCGGTGAGCCCCCTCTCGGGTCGTCGAGGGTAAATGTTATCCTCTGAGTTCCATGATCTTCTGTGAGGTTATCGTTTATGGAAGGCAAGCTGCTGGCCCTGTCGAAGCGCAGGGTTGAACACGTCAAGTCTCAGCTGAGGGGGAAGGGGCTCGACGCCGCCCTCGTCATGGGGGGAGGCCTGAGCAACAGGACGCTGCTCCGCCTCTCAGGGTCCTCTTCGGGGTCGGTTCTTGTGATACCTGCCGAGGGGAACCCGGGCCTCGTGGTCTTTCCCATCGATCGTACCTATGCGTCTGATCACAGCTGGGTGGATGTTCACGTCGTCTCCGAGGAGGACTCTCAGAGGAGGGACGCCGCTCCTGCTATCGGGGAGGTCCTTGGCGAGTTTCCGAAGAGTCCGAAGATAGGCCACTCCGGTGCCCTCTCTGCACCGATTCAGGACTGGGTGAAGGAGCTGGAGGCCGAGCTGGTTGACGTCAAAGAGGGGATAATGGACCCCTTGTTCTCGGCCCTCAATCCCGTGGAGTGGCCCTACCAGAGGAAGATCACCAGGGTCGTCGACGTGGGTCAGGAGGCGGCGTACGAGTCGATCAGTCCCGGCGTCACCACCAACGAGGTGGCCGCGGCAATTGCGTCGGCGGAGCTGAGGGCTGGTGCCACGGGCGTGGGCTACCTCCAGGTCTCCACGGGCGTCAGGTCGTCGTACAGCCACGACTCCGCCGAGGATGTGAAGATCAGGGAGGGCGACCTGGTTCTCGTGGACCTCTGCCCGACGGCGGACGGCTACGGGAGCGACGAGACTCGGACCTACATCGCCGGGAGGGGATCGGCGAAGGCGATGGGGATGATTGAGGCTGTGAACAGGAGCGTCGAGGCCGTCCTGGGTTCCATCGAGCTCGGGGCGAGCGCCGGAGAGCTGGACGCTATCAGCCGGCGGTCCCTGGCGGAGGACGGCTTCCCCTCATACCCCCACACCCTTGGTCACCCCCTGAGCGGCTGCAGCGGGCCGGGTCTGAGGAAGGGTTCGAAGCACGTGCTGGAGGTGGGCTCCATCTTCACAGTGGAGCCGGGGATCTACGAGCTAGGGTACGGCGGCGTCAGGATCGAGGAGAACGTCTTGGTGACCGACGACGGCTTCGAGGTCCTCACCAAGTGGCCGAGGGCCTTCCTCAAGTAGGGGTGGGTTCCTCTCTTCTCTATTTCACATTCACGGATTTTTGGATCCGTCTGACGGTTCCGTCGATGTCGGCGACATCCGGAATGGTTATGCTTATGGCCCCTTGGGGGCATGCCTCTACGCATCTCCCGCATCCCCGGCACTCTTCACCGATCCGGGCTTTTCCGTCGACGATCTTGATGGCGTCCACGAAGCATTTCTCAATGCAGGTGCCGCATCCTACGCAGTGCTCCGTCACGTTCAACTCGACGCCCTCCATCCTGGTGACCTTGCCGCCGATGCCGGGGTGTAGGTCGGGGAGCATCCTCCAGAGGCAGCAGCAGCTACAGCAGTTGCAGACTGTGAGTAGCCTCTCTCCGGGACCAACATCGAGCCAGACGGTGTCCAGCTTGTTTCGGCCTATCAGATGGACGAGCCCCGCCTCCCCTGCCCTTCTTACGTGGTCGTGGGCATCTTCCCGAGTGACGAGTCTGCCGAGGCGGGGATCTATGCGCCGGGCGGCCTCGCCGAGGAAGAGGCATCCCACTTCTTGGGGGTGGTCCCGGCAGTCGTTGGCGACCCTGCAGATGCAGAAGTCCATGATCCAGTGGACGCTGGCTTCGTCGATGAGGGAGTGGACGACTTGGGATGGGAGGACGGTGTTTACCAGGGGCTCGATGGCCCTGTTCACCTCTAAAGTGACGGCTCTGTCCTTGGGAAGGTAGACGAGGTCGTCGTCCTCGAAGAGCATCCGGTCGATGAGGGATCCGAGGAGGGGGAGCCTGGTGAGCCTCGCCAGCCGGAACCGGTTTCGGAGGTTCTTCTTCAGCAGCTCTATGAACCAGAGGGGCCGTACCAAGGTCAACACCTGAGATGAGAATCAGGTGTAATGGGGTTCATTTAAGGCACGGTCATTCGTCGATGGGGAACATAGGCCTCGGTATCCTGGTCCATTCGAAGCTCCTCATGTTGACGCTGGCCTGGCCCGGTGCGTCGACCTCGATGATCTCCTTGGCAAAGGATCTGTAGCTTCTCTCCATGTGCATCCTGAACGTCTTGACCACGAGTATCTTCTTCCTCGCCGGATCTATGCCGTGGCGCCTGAAGATATCCGAGAACATGGGGTTGTGGGTACGCTCGGTGATGATCACCTCGATGCCATCGACGTCCAGCACCGCGGTCCTCCCGATGCTTCGCTCTTCCCCCGTGTAGATAGGCCCCGTGATCGTGAAGACTCCGTCCGTTATCGTCTTCACCGTCCCTGTCAGACTCACAGGTTTTCCGAAAAGCCCCGCCTTGCACCACAGGTCGACTGTGACCTGGCTCCCGGCTCCGGCGGCGATGCACGCCTCGAGGGCCTCGGCGTCGTTCATCACGGCTAGGGCCGCGTCCTGAGCGCCGTGCTCCATCAGGGACCTCAGGATGGCCGTGGAATCCTCGGTCGTCCCGTCCCCAGGGTTATCTGCAACGTCCGCTAGGATCACTGGCCCCTCTCTCGCCTCCATTGCCCTCTCTACAGCCTCATCGGTCTTCGGGAGCGACGGTATGAACTCATGTCGTGCCTCCCAGAGCATCCCTGAGATCTCTTCGGCCAGCTCCTCGGCGAGGGATTGGTCCCCGTCCACGACGGTGATGACGTTCATCCCGGCGTCGGGGATGTCGCACCAGGGGAACCCCGCACCCACGTTGACGTTTAGAACCCTGGGATCCTCCTCTATCTCGAAGGCCCTGTTGAGGATGGGCACCATGGGCCCAGAATGGGGTGGGTTCACGTGGAGTGTCGGCGGGAGCATGCTTGGCTTACTCAATGCCATCACCGGATTGATCTCTCCCCTCACGATCCTCTGCAAGGCCTGCGTAGCCTCGACCCCCCTGTCGTAGGAGTCCGTGTGTGGATTCTCGTTGTTCATGTAGAAGGCGTCGCAGTTCTCCACCATCCTCCGGCTCACATTGCAGTGCATGTCAAGGGTGCACGTGATGGGGACGCTGGGGCCGAACAGGTCGCGTACGCGCTCGAGTATCTCCCCCTCGGGGTCCATTGAGTTCTCCGCGACCATGCCGCCGTGGAGGCAGAGGACGACCCCACTGGCGTCATCGGCCTCCCCCGCCCGTTCCAGTAGCTCCCCAATCAAGTGGTCGTAGGTCTTGGCCTCCACCACCCCGTAGGGGGCGGCGAAGGCCACGACCGTCGGGTGCAGCGTGGCTCCCATCTGTTCCGCGGCGTCGAGGACGCCATCGATGAAGGATCTGGAGCCCCTCAGATCGGTGAGTATCTGCTTCCCGAAGCCGAGGTATGCTTTCCTGAAGGTGTCCATGGTCGTCTTCTCTGGGCAGAAGGTGTTGGACTCCTGCAGGATGCCGCCCACCACGAACTTCATGGTGAAGCTGACATCTCTTGAGCTATTATATATTGCTGGGCTCGGAGCGGGGCGCGGATCGGGGTGTCTTCCGTCAGGCGATCTTTTCGCCAGCCTTTTTTTTGTTGGGGGAGAGGGGCGTTCGATAGATTATTTTATTCAATCGTCGCAGTATTCCGTATGCTGATCACTCTTGACCAGGTAATCTACGTCCTTCCCCTTCTCGGGATCACGGTTTCCATCCTCTACTACGCCATGGTCCTGAGGAACGCCAACAAGACACGGTCGGCGCAGCTTTTCATGTCATTGCACAGCTTTATGTCAAGTATGGAGGGTATGGCCCGTTTCTTGGATACTATGTACATGGAGTGGGACGACTACGCCGACTTCGAGAGGAAGTACGGCTCCGACAATAACCCGGAGGCGTATGCCCAGAGGCTGACGCTCTGGAACACGTTCAACAACTACGGGGTGCTCCTGAAGAACGGCTTGGTTGACCCCGGGATGATCTATGATGCCGCAGGTGGATCCATCGTCATGAGCTGGGAGAAATGGAGGCCTATCATCATGGAACAGAGAATCCGTTACATGGGCCCCGCCTACCTGGTGTACTGGGAATCTCTGGTGAACGTCATGAGATCCACCCAGAAGAGAAGGGGAATAACGTGGAAGCCGCCTGAAACGGGCTTTAAATTCGTGGAGTAGTACACGCCCTTTTGCATCAGATCTTGACCGCTTCAACGCTCCACATCTGGGGCAGCCTGTCCCCGGGAATCCTCCAGTAGCCGTCCGATCCCTTCTCAGCGCTCTCCAGGTACTTCCACGGGAGGTACGGGTACTCCTTGACCTCCTTGATACGCAGCCCCGCCTTGATCAAGCTGTTCAGCACGTCGCTGGCGGAGTGCTGCCACTCGTAGGACCTCCTGTTCTCCAGCTTGGCGTCCTCGGCGGCGTAGCTCCCGTCCTGCTCCCAGGTGAGTGGCTCCTCCCTGTGCCAGTAGCTGTACCTGATCCTAAGCCCTTTGCTCTCGTCGTCGAAAACCCACATGAGAGGGTGGGACTCCACGAGGAGGAAGGTCCCCCCCGGCTTCAGGTAGTGGGCGATTATGCTTCCCCACCTGTCGATTTCCTGGAGCCAGCAGAGGACCCCGATGCTGGTGAAGACGATGTCGTATTCTCCCTCGTGGACCTGAGGGAGGTCGTAGATGTTGCCGCAGACGAATTCCGCGTCCGACCCGACCTTCTTTGCTATCTCCCTGGCGAGTTCGATGGCGGTCTCGCTGAAGTCCACTCCCGTTGCCCTAGCCCCGAGGCGGGCCCAGCTGATAGTGTCTAGCCCGAAATGGCACTGCAGGTGAAAGAGACTCTTACCGGTGACGTCGCCGAGGATGTCCAGCTCCGCCTGGTGCAGGCTGTTCCTGCCCGCGATGAAGCCCTCGAGGTCGTACTCCTCCGACTTGGCGTGGATCTCCACAAGCTCGTTCCAGCGTGCCTTGTTGGTCTCGTAGTACTCCGCCAAGGTTATCCTGCTTTAACACGCGTATACATTGAAAAACACTGCGCCCGTGAGGCTACCAATGGATCTTTTTTTTATGGCATATCGAATCAGATTAAGGGACTCCCGTTGAGCAAAAACTTCGATGTCGTGATAGTGGGAGCCGGAATAAGCGGTCTATTGTCGGCGTTGGCCCTATCGAAAGAAGGGAAAAGCGTACTGTTAATTGAGAAAGACAACTACGTTGGAGGCGTCTGCAGAACTTATGACGTTGATGGCTACAGAGTTGACACGGGGCCCCATATCATCACTCGCCTGGACTCGGGGCCCCTGAAGATTCTCATGGACAGATATTTTGACGTTGTACCGAAGTTTGAGCCGATCGGCAAGTACTACGTACGGATGAATGGGGGGGTCAAGCCGTTTCCCTGGAGCATCAGGGAATGGATGATGTTCGATCTCATTCCCATCGAGGACAGATCGCTCATGATGAAGACGGCCGTTGACCTCATGTACATGCTCAGCACGGGGAGGGACCTGTCAGAGGTGACGATAGACGAGATCATTCCCAGCAACCTCTCGAAGGCGACCATCGCCTTCCTAGACTACCTGTCTTACTTCATGCTAGGGACGTCTACAGCGAATGCTCCCGTGGCGAGGTTCCTCGACCGAAAGGAGTACAAACTGGACAGGGCCAACGAGAAGAGCTCGATCTCGATACCGTACGTCGGTAGACTGTACAACCTGCTGATAGGAGGTAGGCCCAACGATCAGATGTATCCCCGAGGCGGGATTCAGAGGATAGTTGATTCCATCATCGTCTCACTCCCTAAGAACGTGGAAGTCAAGTTGAGCGAAGAGGTGGTCTCAATCGACGTTGAGGGCGTACGGGATGGGGGGCGAAAAACCCAGGAGGTGGAGCGGGTGACGACGGACAGGGACGAGTACGAATGCGGTACCTTGATCTACTCTGGTTCCCCGCATGAGCTGCCCGGATTAATGGGGGGCAACCTGCCCGTCGACTTCGTTGAGAACCTGAGGAACGTTGAACAGGTTGATTCGCTGACGGTGTGGCTTGGTCTCGACGGCGAGGCTTTCACCCAACCAGGATCGGAGATGTGGGTCTCGACGGATCCTTCATACCATCACACATGGCTGATCCCGACCTCGAACTACGATCCCCATCTAGCCCCAAAGGGCAAGCAGCTCGTGGGCTTTGCCTTCATAGTCCCCAAGGACGTTGATCCTGAGGAGATGCGGCGGAGAGCTATGAACACCATCTTCACGACGATGCCCGAGTTGGAGGGGAAGGTTGAGATGATGCACTACCAGGAGCTCGTGCCCGAGAAGGCTTGCTGGAGCATAAACTCCGGATTCGGGGACGTGGAGACGCCTGTAGATAACCTGTACTGCGTAGGGAGCAGTACGATTAAACGAAGCATGGGGTTGACTAGGTCCGCTTACTCAGTTCTAAGAATGTTAGATCTCATGGAACTCGATGGAAATCTAAAATGATCTCTCGAGAATCGGCTGGACATTATTACGCATGCACGTCACTGTTATACAGTACGGAGGTATACTGGAGGGGGGGCATCCACCCTCCCCTGGAACCTAGCTGAGATAGTAAAAGATGGCACATTCAACGAACAAGTATCTAGTGGGCGCAGTCCTAGCCGTCGGCCTGATCATGGTCGTCCTCAGCCCCGAGGGGGTGGCCTTTAGCGCCGTCGGCCTCATCCTGGGGTTAGCCATCGTAGTCCTGACGAGCGAGCCGATGGTGGAGGGGCTTCGGGACTTTGGGGTCCAGAAGGGGTTCTCCCCCCACGTGACGGGGATCATCTCCAGCCTGGCGTCGAACCTCCCAGAGTTCGTGATGACTGCGTTCATGGTTTTCTCGCCTGAGCTTCGTGAGGTCGCTATACTAACTGTTATGCTCGCCTCGGCGTTCAAC
The DNA here is from genome assembly GCA_035527235.1 of Patescibacteria group bacterium. Taxonomy (GTDB): domain Archaea; phylum Thermoproteota; class Bathyarchaeia; order TCS64; family TCS64; genus BS750m-G28. The sequence continues at coordinate 20,314 of DATLAV010000174.1, forward strand.
GGCCTCCTCTTGGGGGTCTTGGTCATCATGCTCACCTTCAGGGGTGGGGCCATCGCGCTGCCCAGAGCTTCGATGGTGCAGGACATCGAGATAATGAGGATCGCTATAGCCCTCTGCCAGATTGTCTTCGGAGCGGGAGTCATTATGAATATCTTCAGCTCCAACAGCGAGGTGTTCCTGCCCATCGAGGTACCCGTCTTCCTCCTCGTCGCCTACGTCAGCTATCTCTACTTCATCTCCCGGAAGCCTGGCGTTACTGAACATAAGGCGGCCGAGGACGGCTACCCCCACGAGTCCGAGGTGCATGGCAGGGGATGGCTCGCTCCGGTGCTCCTGGGTCTGGTGGGCATCGTCATCGCCGCGGAGCTCATCTCAAGCTCCTCCGAGTACTTGGTGCACATGCTGGACCTTCACGTGGTGATAGCCGCCACGGTCATCGGCTTCGCGGGGAGCGTCCCCGAGCACGGCATCGCGCTGATAGGCGCCCGTAGGGGGCATGTACAGATGGGGGTCTCCAACCTGCTCTCGGGGATAACCCAGAGCATCATGCTCATCTTCCCGTTGCTGGCGCTTCTTGTACCTGTGCATCTGGACGGCTACGTCGTCTACCAGTTCCTGGCGATCGCCACCACGCTGTGGATCGTGAAGAAGTCGATAATCGACGACCACCAGCTGACGCTTGACGAGGGCATATCCATCCTCATAATCCACGTGCTGGGGATCATGCTCTTCGACGAGCTCAGCGTCCTGATCTAGGGCTTCCACCGGTGGGGGTAGGGGACGTCCTTGACGCCCTCCCGGTAGTAGAGCCTCATGGAGTCGTCTCCGAGCTGGAGGAGGAACCCATTGAGGTAGGTGGAGACGCCCCGAGGCTGGAGCTCCCCCATCCAGAAGAACATGAAAAGACACATCATCTCGGCGTGAGAGGCGTAGATGTCGATACCGTTGGGCTCCGCGCGCGAGAGGTACTGGCCCGAGTGGACGGCGGCCTACATCGGCATTATGGACGTTAGGCCCGTCTCCGGTCCCATGGAGCTCACGGAGAACGTGAGTTTGATCGAGACCCCGGGTCACACCCCCGGCAGCATAACGGTGCTCGCTGACACCGAGGGGGGGCTGGTCACCTGCGTCGGGGACGCCGTCATCTACAAGGAGGATATTCTGGAGCTGGAGAGCCGGACATCCATATACCCTGTGGAGATGGCGGTGAGCCTCCGCAGGATAGCGGCTCTGAGGCCCAGCCTGAAAATCTCGGGGCACGCCGCGCCGTTCAAACCGTGAGGTGGTTACGTGTACTTCGGGGTTCAGACGATAAACTGATAAAAAGATGAGTCAACTGAAGTTGATATCGTCATGATTCCGGATGAAAGGACACCTGAGGAGCTCGTGGAGTCCCTGGACGGGCTGATACCCGACCTCATGATCGATGAGAAGGTCCCAGGCCTCTCCATCGCCGTCATCGAGGGTGCGGAGGTGACCTGGAAGAAGGGCTACGGCGTCAGGAGCGCCTCATCCAGCGAGCCTATGACCCCTAGAACGGTCTTCTCCGCCCAGTCCCTGAGTAAGCCGGTGGCCGCGTACGCCGCCATGAAGCTGTGCGAGGGGGGGTTCATGGAGCTGGACGTGCCCCTGGAAAGCTACCTTTCCTCCTCCTTCATCCCGGGAGTCCCCCAGCTGAGACGGGTCACCATGCGCCACGTCCTCAGCCACTCCTCAGGCCTCCCCAACTGGCCGACCCAGGGAGGGCCACTCAAGCTGCTCTTCGAGCCAGGGGAGGGTTACTCTTACTCGGGATTCGGCTTCGTCTACCTGCAGGTGGTCATGGGGCACCTGACCGGCAGACCCTTCGAGGAGCACGTCGCTGAGACCCTGCTGAAACCACTCGGTCTCGAGGGCAGCAGCTTCGTCTGGAGGGACGAGTTCGAGGCGGGAGCGGAGGCTCACGGCAGGGACGCTGAGCCCCTTGGGATTCCAAGGATGACCGAGGCCAACGCGGCGGCGAGCCTCTACACGACGCCGAGGGAGTACGCCCGAGTCATGATCGCGATGATGAGGCCCACGGGGGGGAACTCTTGTTTGAGCGAGGCGTCGACCATGGAGATGCTGAGGCCCCAGGTCCGTGTGGACGACTCCCAGTCACGTGGCCTTGGCTGGGGGATCTATCAAACGGCGTCAGGGGACCTCTTCGGGCAGCACGGGAAGCAGTTCCCTGAGAGCGGCTACCAGCACCTGGCGGTGGCCTCGAGAGAGCTGAAGAGGGGCGTGGTGGTCATGACGAACGGTGGAGACGGGCTGAAGGCCTGCAAAGAGGGCGTCCGGGAACTCTTCGGACTAGATGAGTTGACAATTTGAGACTAGCTATACTCCTCTAATTAGTACTTATACCGTAGCTGAATCAGGATATGCACTTACTAGAATATCCTTGAGAAGTCGTCGTAGACATTTCTCCTGTGACTCACGTATAGAATAACTGCCTGCATTTTCTCACGTTTGATCTCAAATATAGCACGATAGTCCCCTATCCTTAGTCTCTAGGACTCCGTGAACCTTAATCTACTGCCCTTTCAATTTGTACATGCTTCGTTTTTTTGGAGCAATTAGCGTGCGCACGTGTAGAACTACTGGGGATTCGCTACTCGTCCCATGAATAAAATGGTGCCAGTGGCCTTGTCCTGTATTATGAAGATGAACGGATGATCGGCGCGGAATACTTCGTTTGGCTGTGTGTAACCTAATGCGATAACTACACCAGTAGCGGCGGCTGCCTCTGTGCCTTCCTCATTGACCTCGATGAAGGCTTGGTGGATCACTTTGTCGATGAACAGCCCTTCCTCCTTCGAGATTCCCGTGAAGTTAGCCGAAGGAGTGAACGCGATGGGCATACCCATCTCTATGAGGTCCTCTTTCAAGAAGTACTTGGTCTCTAATTTGAACCTAGGTAGGTAGATGTCGACCACGGACTCTTCCAGCCCTTCAGTTAACACGCCAAGTTCATCGCAGGACAGCGTTGATTCAACATCGGCCATGTTACCTTCGTTGGGGAGAATAAGTATCATCGAGACATCTTTTCCCGTGTAGGGGAGTTCCAGAATCTGCATCTCATCCGTCTGGGTGTAGTTGAACTTCTCCCCTTTGAGGCTCATCATGTCTACTTCCACACTCTCCACGGGGCTAACGTGGAACGTGTCCTTGCTCGTGCTCTCTTCGTCGAACTCTATAAGCCAGTCGCCCTTGAAGTAGATTGCATTCGTGAGGACCAGCACGACATCGGGGTATATCGAGTTCGGTGGGAACAACTCCTTGATCCTGTCGTTTGTCTTCTCCTCCACCCAGTCGTTGATGGTGACGCGGGACTCCTCGGGAGCGCCGGAGAAGTTCAGGGAGTTAGCCTCCCCGCTGTAGTAGTTCATAACTGCGTCAACATAGTCCTCTAGTATCGGGTAGTCTTCCTGCATCCACAGCGCGTTAGCCGTGTGGAGTTCATAATCTCGGTCCTTTCCGTTCAGTGTGTTGTGTATATTGGATGTCGCAGTCTTCCTCTCAGAGGGCTCTTCTATGAAGTGGAAAACATCCGCGACCTCTTCAGCAGTCTCCCCTCCGGCACCTTCGTAGACCATCGAGAGGGCTGTCGAGATGCTGTACGGGGAAAAAAGGATGTTTCCATTACCCGCGCTGTACCTTTCGTATAGCTCGAAGGCAAATCGAATACTGGCATCAACCGTCGTCTTCGTGGCTACCATGTAGCCGCCATCTTCAAGTACGGATTCATCAAACTTGGCAGTGGTACCGGTCAGCCAGTCAGAGACCAATGGGCTGTATGAACCTATCACCACGACTGCCAGCACTATTACCACTGACCCAAGAAGAATTCTTCTATCCATTGAATTCAAACGCAAAGACGCCCCTGGACTCAACTATGTATATTTTCCACCTTCAATATAATCCTACACTTTAGAACACCCGTTAAACTAAATAGAACAGCGTTTAAAATTCAGCTAAGGCTGCCTCAGGAGATGAAAACTACCCCGAAAAGACGCGCTCAAGGTGTAGTTAAAAGTGGTGTTATGGATACACACTCCCAAACCAAGAGAGCTTCTAACCGTACCACATAACGTAGAAACACCAGCGGAAAGCCTCGGTCTCTATAAATCGACTCGAAGAGTGCCGGAGATGGGATTTGAACCCGCGCTCCATTTACGATCTGCAATGTAGAGTTACTCGCCTGAATGGTTAATCTTGCGCCTAGACCTTAAGCGGTCTTAGAGTCTAGAAACATGCACAAATAGTTGACACGTGGTCTTTTCTCCGAGGTGAATGAAGGTATGGAGAACGGTGAACTGACCCAGCTCAAGGTCGTGTACGATGAGCTATGGCGCGACGCCAGGACCATGGTTATAGACATGAACAGGATGATAAAGTCTGTTTACCTCTCTGGCTTTTTCATGTTCGCGACGGCCGGCCTGCAGGCCCTCTCGGCCCACCAAGTCTACATGAAGATACTCGGGGGCTCCACTAGGTGGCTTGACCAATTCTACCTCTACGCGATCTCCCTCGGCGTCATCATCATGATCGTAGGCGGGGTTTCGACCATGCGCTCGTACAACGAGCTTAAGAATAGGTACGCTCGACTATCCGAACTGGAGAAGACCCTAGAGGACTAGAGCATGACCTCCCGTGTAGCCCCTCCGCCGTCCAAGGCAGCGGAGAGGCTGAAGGAGTACCTCGATATTTTTGACTCAGCCGAGGAGAAGCGGGGGAGGACCCTGAGGTACGACATCTACAGGAGGGCGGGGAACCAGTGGCAGACGGACCGGATGCTGGGCTACCTAGAGGAGAACGGCCTCATAGAGGGGAGCAAGGAGGAGGGCTACAGGAAGACG
>DATLAV010000175.1:0-2721 GCA_035527235.1 Patescibacteria group bacterium
GATGTGCCTGCGGTGCAGACAGAGCCGGAGCCGGTCCCCGCGATGGTCGACGAGGCCGAGGAGACGAAGCCCGAGGAGGAAGCCCCGGAAGAGGTGGACACGGCCCCTGTGAAGAAACCGAAGCGGAGGAAGCTGAAGGTCAAGACCCCGCCCTGATGACCACCGAGTCCGGCTGATGCCGAGGGCGTGCCTGAGGGAATCGGCACAAGTGTTATCCCCCAAGAAGTCGATTCGAAACGCTGTTATAATCACATAGATCGTCTGTCCGGAAACCCAGGAGGAGCTGCATGCAGGAAAGTGGCGAGATATTCCCCCGACCCATCAGAACCCTCGACTGCATCGGCCTCTACTGCCCCGAGCCGGTTTTCAGGACCAGAGAGGATATCTCCGAGGTCCTGCCCGGGCAGGTCCTGGAGGTCCTGGCAGACGATCCTGCTTCTAGATCGGACATAGAGAGCTGGGCGAAGCATGCGGGGCACGAGCTGCTGAGCGTGGAGAAGACCGCCGAGGGCTACAGGTTCCTGATAAGGCGGGGCGCGTAGGGGAGGCGCATGGCGAAGAACATCCTGTACGTCCAGACCTCGGGCCCCGATTCGCCCGACAGGCTCTACCCGCCATTCGTACTAGCGAGCACCGCCAGGGCGATGGGCGTCGAGGCGACGATATACTTCATGGGCAAGGGCATACTTGCCGTCAGGAAGGGGGAGCCCGCGAAGATCAAACAGGGCGACTTCCCGACCCTCAAGGAGGCCATGGACAAGGCCGCGGCCGAGGGGGTGCGGATGCTCGTCTGCGCCCAGAGCGCCAGGCTCTGGGGCGCCAGCGCCGGGCCCGGCGAGTTCGAGGAGCCGGTGGAGGTCGTGGGCGCAGCCACGCTGAACGACCTCGCGCTCGAGGCGGACGCCGTGCTCACTTTCTGATGTTCGAACAACGAGGTGCCACGATATGACGGGAGACGGGGACCAGGGCAGGCGACGGGTGTACATGGACTACGCGGCAGCCTCCCCGGTGGACCGGAGGGTCACTGAGGCGATGGCGCCGTTCATCTCGGAGGACTTCGGCAACCCCTCCTCGATCCACTCGTCCGGCAGGGGTCCGAGGAGGGCGGTGGAGGAGGCCAGGGCGTCCGTCGCGAGGCTCGTGAACGCCTCCAGGAAGGAGGAGGTGGTCTTCACCTCGGGGGGCACCGAGGGGAACAACCTCGCCATCAAGGGTCTCGCCATGAGGGCCAGGGCGAAGGGGAGGCACATAGTCACCTCGTCGGTCGAGCACATCTCCGTCCTCAACATCATGAAGTTCATGGAGAAGAGCGGCTTCGAGGTCACACACGTCTCCCCCGGCCCGGACGGGATAGTCCCGCCGGCGAGCGTGGAGGAGGCCCTCAGGGAGGACACCGTGCTGGTGTCGCTGATGCACTCCAACAACGAGATAGGCACTCTGCAGCCGATCGAGGAGGTCGGCGAGCTCCTCTCAGGCAGGGGGGGGACCGCGCTCCACGTGGACGCGGTGGCGTCCTCCGGGAGGGTGCCCCTGGACGTGCAGGCCATGCAAGCGGACCTAGTGACAGTGTCATCGAACGACATGTGCGGGCCCAGGGGCGTGGGCGCCCTCTACGTCAAGGACGGCACCAAGCTGGAGGCCGTAGAGCAGGGTGGCGGTCAGGAGCGCGGGATTCGCTCGGGCTCAGAGAACGTTCCGGGCATCGTGGGCTTCGGCAGGGCCGCATCCATAGCCTCGGAGGAGATGCCGGTCGAGGGTGTGCGGATGACGGCGCTCAGACACAGACTCGTCGAGGGAGTTCTGGGGAGCACGGACGACGTCTTCCTCAACGGCCACCCGGAGAGGAGGCTGCCCAACAACGCGAACTTCAGGTTCCGGTACGTCGAGGGGGAGTCGCTCCTCCTGAACCTCGACATACTGGGCGTATCGGCGTCGTCGAGTTCTCCGTGCACCTCCAAGAGCCTCCTCCCCTCGCACGTGCTCCTGGCGTGCGACGTGCCCACGGAGGAGGCGCAGAGCGCGCTGCAGTTCACCATGGGCAGGTGGAGCACCGACGAGGACGTCGACCTGGTGGTCGGGATCCTGCCCGGGATAGTCAAGAAGCTGAGGGCGATGTCCCCCTTCAGCCCGGAGAACCTGAGGGAGATGCAGTCGACCGCGGGGCACAGGCCGCACGGTCACTGAAATGGCTCGGAGCCAGCACCTCTGAGATCCCCTCCTCGAGACGGCGCCCGCGCGGGCAACTTTAATATATGCGGAGGGGTAGTCAGACTATGTTTTACGAAACTTATATATATTCATCACCAAATAATGAGGTGGGATGGGATACCCCATGAAAGGCAAATTTCTGAGTATAGCCATTGCGCTAAGCATGCTAGCTGTAGTGTTCGTCGCAGTGCCGAGTCAAGCGGCGGTGTACTACACGGGAAGCGTAGTTACGACAGACAATGCGGGTGACCTTACGGACACATTCTTCCGCGGCGAACATGTCTACGTCGCGGTGGAACTGTTCTACGAGGGAGAGCCCGCGAATGATTGGATAGAGGTACAACTGCAGTCACAGACGGGAGCTGAGCTGAACTCATTCACGGCAGTCGCCGATGACCCTGAGAACGGCACCTACGACAGCTGGAGCGCGACTCCGGACAACTGGCTCAACACTGGGATGGCCTTCGACGGCGAACTCATCGTGTACGACGTGGTCGTATACGCCGGCTGGTA
>DATLAV010000176.1:0-6775 GCA_035527235.1 Patescibacteria group bacterium
TAACTGGAAGGATCTACCTGGGTCTCCCGTCCCAGCAAACATTAATTACCCCAACGGGCCACCCTTCATAATGATATGGATCCAGGGTAAATAAATCACATAAATATACCAAAAAAGCGTTTCTCGAAACCTCATGAAATATTTGGGAACTAAAAGGAACGCTAGCTGATGTATCGGAGGGATTTCTCCTCTGCGCGCCAGCACGTTGCTATATTACATGTTTATGTCAACTCCTTTACCACCAGAACGACGACAACGACCTAGCCTTCCAGGGCCTACCCAGCCGAAGAGCCGCCACAGCCACCAACAGCATCGTGATCACACAGAGCACAACGTGAACCATGACATTTCTAAGACCCCTGATCTTCAGACACCCCAGGCCAACAAGATCAAGCCTAGAGTTCACCCTCTCAACCGAGGCCCTCCCTAACCCGTAGACCCTCCTCTCCTCAGCCGGACCATGCACCCTAAAGCGCTGGTCCACCCTGAGCACCTCTTCCCCACGCCTCTGATTAGACATATAAGGGATGACCGGCTCAGCCCCGTGCTCCTCGATGAGGTCTCTCACATTCTCGCTGCTGTACTGGCTGTCAGCCACCACAGCCTTAAACCCCTCAACCACCAACGAAGCCTTATCCACGAGATCTCCGGCATGTTTCTTCTCGTTTTCATTAGCTGAAGCCACGACCACAGCAACAGGCAGATCAGAGTCCGCATCCACAGCAAGGTGAGCCTTATAGCCCAAGTCATAGGTCTTGCCGTCTCTTCCCACACGGCTCTCAGGATCAGAAAAACCATGGCTATCATCACCTGGATCCCGCCTGCTCCACGCCTTGATGAAGGTAGCGTCCAGAACCAGCGCTTCACCTTTAACGATGCCTCCTTCAACAAGCTCCTCCAGGAGGCTGGCCATTATGTCTTCAAGCCTCTCGGGGCCGATGTGGTTCCTGAACCTAGTAAGCTGGGATGGGTGGTAGGGCTTCTCCCGTTCCTCGATGTCGCAGATCTCTCTGAGGGCCTCGTCGTTCCAGAGCCTTCGGTAGAGCTCCCTGTCGCTGGGGATGTGTCTAAGCTGTTTCACTATCAACGCTTTGAAGATGCCCAGTGGGCTTCTGGGAGGCTTTCCTGGGCCTGTCTTGTGATAGGGCTGGGAGATGGTTTCCTCTATGTCGTGGAGGTTCAGCATTGAGAGGATGGATGCTATATCCTCACGTTTCTCCATCTTTAGCTGAGTCTAAACCAAACGAGAATATTTGTTGCACGGAAATGCTAACTCTAGGAATATAGCAACGCGCTGGCGCGCGCCGACGAGTATACCGTTGAGCCCGTTCACCGCCCCCTCAACCTCGAGGAAACTCACAACGCATCTCTCGAGCTCCTCCTTGAGCCCCTCATCGGTGTAGACCTCGTACACGTGGGACTCATCGGAGTATCCGCTCGGTACGCCGCTATAGCGTAGATACGCTGGACCTTGTATTTGGTAGAGGACTCCACTACAGTCTCCGCCAGCTTCAGCGCCTTTTCGATGTTCTTCGAGCTATGAACACCAGAGACATACTATGTAACAGCGTGGATAAAACAAACAAATTAGGATCCCTATACGGGCATCATTTATGGTCCAATCCATTGACCAAATGCAGGAAGTGCCCCATTGACGATTGACTGGCCCGAGGGCCCAGCAGTCCTCGATGCGAACTTCGTGATCGTTAATGATCCGGGTGATGCGCATCTCGAAATAGATGATTAAAACTCACATGTTTTATATTAGTGTTTTTTTAGCCATGCATCTCGCTTCAGCTAATATATCTGAAGGATTTCTCCTCTTTCTTGATGGGATCATCTAGATCAGGATCTTCCCCCAAGCTTTTACGGATAGAGGCGTCAATCTTCTTCGCCCTCTTCTCGAGGGGCGTCATGTCGACCTCTAATCCCAACAATGACGTGAGCCTCTCAAGGACCGCTTTCGATGAGAGGTGCTGGGGGACGTTTGCGTACCTGATCTCCCCCATGAGGCAGACACCGTCGATGCCCCTGTTCTTGGCGAGGCCTATCAGGATCCCGTTCAGGCCGTTGACTGCCCCCTCGCCCTCGATGAAGCCGACATCGTGCTTCTCCAGCTCTTCACGGAGTTTCTCGTCCGTGTAGATGCCGTATACGCGAGGTTTATCGACGTAGTCGTTGGGGTAGGCAGCCATGGTGTAGATGAGCCGAACATTATACTTGACCGCGAGGTCCACAACCTTCTCCCCCAGCCTCATCGCTTCCTCGGGGGTGGATGGCTGGGCGTCCCCAACGCAGAACAGGATGTCCTCCTCGGTTGAGGCGTAGAAGCGATGGCGCAGTGGCGGAAGCTCGGCGAGGCTGTCTTTGTAGACAATGGCGTTCTGCATGTACCTGATCTCCGCGAACCGCTTCGCCTTCAGGCGTCGTCTGAGGTAGTCGGCGGATATCTTCGCCAGGTAGCCCATTCCCGGCCAAGCGGCGATCATAATGGGCTCTTTCAGTTCGGGCTGCGAGAAGTACTGGATTTCCAATGGACTCTTGATATGAGTTGGTGGGCTTCCATTAAACCTTTTCATGGAGCCTGTTTGAATGGCGCCTGGGACGGGTAACCTCTCGGGCGTCATACTCGCCCTTTACTCTCATCACGTGAGAGAGACCGTGTGATGATTTCGTGTTAAGAGGAGCCCTTTTCCACAGGTCTCTTAACCCGCACGATATAACTCTCGGGTTGCTACAAGAGCATGGGACATTATTTACATGGGTGAGACAAAACATAGATAAGTCGAAGGCCATCGAAGGGGGGTTAATGAGGCTTTCCTGCAACAGAACCATATTAAACATTTCAGGCGGTTCTATAGCCGGAGTGTAACGGGCGACCCCTGGACGGATCAGAAATTGGGGGTGACATCTCCGTCAGGGGGGAAAAGGGTTGATAGCCCCGGTTACGCGCAGTTGTCAAGTATTAACGAGGTTAGAGGATACTCTGCATGTTGGATAGGATGATGTGGTCGGAGGACGAGGTAGTTAAGCTCGAGACCCTATACAAGTCGGGTATGTCGATGGATGAGATAGAGAACGCCCTCCCCCACAGGTCTAGGAACGCGATCCGTCAGAAGGCTTCACGTCTGGGCCTCAAGAGGCCGATCTCCATCAGGTCGGTGAGCAGCTCCCAGACGGTCATCCGCTGCTCTAGCAGCGAGGAGGGCGAGGAGTACCTCTTCAAGTGCGGGGAGTGCGGCGGATGGATCTACGTGAGCCTCGAAGAGGGGAGCCCCGACAGGACCATTGAATGCCCACAGTGTAGGGCCGTCTCGAGATACGTCGCGTGAGCTCCCCTCACCCTTGATGCCAAGGTCTTTATTTCTCTGCGGCACGTTTCTATAGGGCCGACGAGGTTGAGGCAGGTCTCATTCGAGGTCATGGGTCAGGCTGTCCCCAAGGCGCGAGCTAGGGTCGTTACCAGAGGGAAGAGGAGGTTCGCGTTTACACCTAAGAAGGTGAAGGAGTGGGAGAGCATTGTGCGGGGAGAAGCCGAGAAGCACTTCGAGTCGGCGTACGACTGGCCCGTTGTAGTAACTCTGATCTTCTATATGCCCAGGCCTAAGAGCAGGCGCCTTGACATCTGGGTCCCCACGACGCCGGATCTGGACAACCTGGAGAAGTCGATCCTCGACGCCCTGAACGGAGTCGCGTACACGGACGACCGCCTCGTGGTGGCGAAGAGCTCGTCTAAGAGGTATGTTACGGACGGTGAACCCCGGGTCAGCATCACGGTTACATCGATCAGGGATCAGATGAGCCTCGGGGAGTTTGGGTCCTAGTCCGGGGACTTCCGCCTCTCCGGTTATCTACTCTTATATACCGGTCGGACGTTTTTCTCGATTGGATAGGCATTGGATCTCGACATCAGCGCGAGGATGGTAGTGCGTGAGGTCATGTCCAGCCCCGTGATCTCGATCTCGGGGGACAGCAGCGTCGTGGAGGCCGCCAATCTCATGAGTGCACAGAGGGTGGGCGCCGTCATCGTGAACGACGACAACGAGGAGCCCCTCGGCATCGTCACCGAGAGGGATCTCGTGTTCAGGGTGGTAGCGAAGGACGCGGTGCCCCACGAGGTGAAGGTGCGGGACGTGATGTCGTCGCCTCTAAAGGTGGTAGAGCCTGAGATAACCCTCGAGGAGGCTATGCGGATCATGGACAGGCTCAACATAAGGAGGCTCGGGGTCACCTACAAGGGTAACCTAGAGGGTATCATCACCGATAAGGACATCTTGAGGGTGATTCCTACGCTCATCGAGATCGTGAGGGAGAGGTCCCGTATCGATTTGGAGAACTCGCCCATGGGGCCGGCCCTCGTGGGCTATTGTAGCAGGTGCGAGATGTACTCCAACAACCTGAGGAACGTCGACGGGGAGCTCCTCTGCGAGGACTGCCGGGCCGACGGCTGAAGGCCTACCGATGAGTATTACACCTCCATCGGGATCTCTTCCCAGATACTTGTTGACAGGAAGTAGATACTGATGCCAAAAGCGTTTCTCCTCGACGGGATGCTGGGATCGCTCACCAGATGGCTGAGGATATGCGGCTTTGAGGCAGTCTACGCCAAGAACGTCCCGGATGAGCGGTTGTTGGAGAGGGCTAGAAGTGATGAACTCATCCTGCTCACGAGGGACAGGGATCTCTCAGGCAAGGCTCAGCGGGAGGGCGTCGAAACGCTGCTGGTCGAGGGAGCCACCGACACCGAGAAATTAGCATTTATCTCTAGGCGTTTTAAGCTGTCACTTAACCCAACGGTCTCAAGGTGCCCAAGCTGTGGGGGAGATCTCGACACGGTGGAGAAGGAGACAGTGAGGGGAACTGTCCCGGATCGCAGTATCAAGGCGTACGACGAGTTCTGGGCCTGCCGTTCCTGCGGGCAGGTCTACTGGCGGGGAAGCCACTGGCCCAGCATCGTGGAGACGGTTGAGAGGGCCTCCAGGCTTGCGTCGGAGTCCAGTAAGGTTTCCGAACAGAATTTATAGTCTCTCCTCATAGGTGGGTATCGCAGGGGTCTTGATGAGCTTCGAACTCTCTCAGGTGGAAGGGGAGTACATCGTCCGTCTCGCCAGGGGTGCCATAGAGGCCGTTCTGGGGGCGGGTGAAGCTGTGAATACCGATGAAGCCTCAGTTAAGCTGAGGGAGGAGTGCGGCGTCTTCGTGACCCTCAACAAGGTCGAGGGGGGATCCCACAGCCTGAGGGGGTGCATAGGCTTCCCGTATCCGGTGAAGCCCCTTGTGGAGGCCATAGCGGACTCCGCGGTGAGCGCCGCCCTGAGGGATCCCAGGTTCCCTCCTGTCGAGGTCGGTGAGATGGACGAAATCGTCGTCGAGGTGAGCGTCCTCACGCCCCCTGAGGTGATCGAGGTGGCCAGCCCCGAGGGATACCCGGAGCAGGTCGAGGTGGGGAGGGACGGACTCATCGTGGCACGGCGGGATAATCGGGGCTTGTTGTTGCCCCAAGTTCCAGTCGAGTGGGGGTGGGACGCCGAGGAGTTCCTCAGCCAGTGCTGCATCAAGGCATGGCTTCCGCCGGACGCCTGGCTCCTACCGGGCACCGAGATATCCAAGTTCAGGGCCATCATATTCGCCGAGGTGTCGCCCCGCGGCGCCGTAGAGCGTGTTGAGCTAAAGAATGAGGGGTAATGTGCGGGTGTCGGGCTTCGATGGAGTGAAGGTCTACTTCGGCCCGTGTGGCATCGGCCTCGGGCACGTGGGGAGGGCGATCCCCATAGCCGAGGAGCTGAGGCGGAGGGGCGCCGAGGTGATGTTCTCCACGTACCTTGAGGGCGTCGACTTCGTGAACAGGAAGGGCTTCCCGGTGGTCTCCGCCCCCCCCCTGAGCCTGGAGTCGGACAGGACGGGGAGGATCGACCTCAGGGAGACGGCGATACATCAGGGCATCCCCGCCGCGAAGACCTTCATGGAGCAGGTCACCTCCGAGATGGAATACATGAAGGCGTTCAAGCCCGATGTCGTTGTCTCGGACACGAGGCTCTCGACGGTGATAAGCGGCAAGCTGCTCAGGCTCCCCGTCGCCCTCATGCTCAACCAGTTCCTTCCCATGGTCCCCAGGTCCGACAGCTTCAAGATGCTGATGAGGGTCGTCGACGGGAGCATACTCACATTGCTGGGGCGCGGGTGGGCCGCGAGCGACGTGATCCTGATACCGGACTTCCCTGAGCCCTACAACATCTCCATCGACTCGTTGAGGATCCCGAGCAATTACAGCAGTCTTGTCAGGTACGTGGGGTTCATCCTGCCTCGCGGCCCCGGGGACGTCGAGGACACCGGAAGGGTCAGGATGGAGGCCGGGGCGACGAAGGAGGAGCGCCTGATCTACGCTGCCATCAGCGGGCCGAGGCAGGAGAGGGAGCCCCTCATCGAGCTCCTGACGCCCATCTTCTCTGGCTTCCCGGATGGTTACAGGGTGGTAATGTCGATGGGGGACCCCAACGGCGGCTCGGATCCCATCACATCGGGTGCCCTGACGAAGGTGCCGTGGGTCATCGATAGATATGAGTACCTGAAGGCCTGCGACCTCGTCGTCTCGAGGGGGGGCCACAACACCATCATGCAGAGCATCTGCTATGGGAAGCCAGCCATCATCATCCCAACTCCCAACCATACGGAGCAGTACGGAAACGCCCGGAGGGCGACCGAGATGGGTGCGGCGGAGGCGCTGCATCAGACGAGGGTCAACAGAACGATGCTTCTTGAGCTCTCCGAAAGACTC
>DATLAV010000177.1:0-7764 GCA_035527235.1 Patescibacteria group bacterium
TGAATGATTTGAGCTACTTGGGTTCAAATCCCACTTGGCTCCATTTTTATGGATTGAACAGCTTATAAGTAGCCGCCACCATTAGGTTGTAGGTGCATCTGTTACTCGATAGGAACAGGGTTCTGGGAGACATTCTAAGGATAGATTCCCAGATCAGGACGATGAAGAGGGACCCCGCTTACGTTGAGGTACAGAGAAACCTCAAATTCCTCGAGGGGAAACGGTTCGGGTCTAACGTCATTACGGTTACTTCCCCCGACGATGTAGGGGTCAAGCTCTCCATGAGACGGAACTCCCGTGAGTTCAAGACTATTATGACGACGTACAGGGAGAGACGAACCGAGTTCAGGGAAAAACTGAGAACGTTAAGCAGAGAAAGGGCAGGGCTCTATCAGCAACTCTTCCCAAGCTGACCTATAATGCTTGATCGCTCTGGGTGCAAGGTAGAGCTCTAATGTGTGCAGTTATAGTGGCGAAAGCCTCTCACAGTTTCTGATGAGGGGTAACGATTTTCTACAGGATGATGTAGTAAATTCCTGCTCAGGGTCAGATAGGAGCCTCTTTATATTCAACTGATTACACATTTTTTTAAATTATAATAGACTTGATATAAGAAAATTAATTAAAAATGCATTTCATTTATATAGTCGGTAAATTATAAGGGTATTTAATAAAATACATTTTTTTCGTCATCTCATCACTTTCTCTTTAGATCATTTTACATTTTTCCGTTAACAAATCATTTGTTTACTACTCTATATCAACTCCCCATGCCAAGGTGAAAACCATGGAAAAGGGCAAGAAGAAATCCGGCAAGAAGGATCAGGCCAAGGGTAAAGGTAAGAAGTCTAATTAGGGAGGTGAGACATCATGCCGAAGTGTCAGATCTGCGGTGAAGAAGAGGACAAGGTGTACGCGTGCAAGAAGTGTGGCACGATCTTCTGCGAGTGGTGCGGCTCTACCGACGACATTCTCTGCATTAATTGCATGGAGGATGACGACGAGGACCTCGACGACGAAGACGAACCTGAGTTCAGTTCGGGCGAAGACCTCTTCTACAGTAGGAATAGGTGAGATAAAACCGAGTCCTATCCCCCTATTACATCCGGATGTTAAATTCCCCGGAACTTATTTTCATAAATCAGGAAATTAGGCGTGAGTATTATTTATAAAACGTTGCCTATACATGTGAAGATTTGTATTGAAGGGACCCAGGGAAGACGACTTGGTTATCCCTGCCAATTCAACTTCTTTGGGCCTCATAGAGGTCCAGTGAGCATCTCTCGTGTTCCACATACATGACCTGCCTCGACATGAGTTCATCGAAGTTCACTTGATGCCCGTCGAAGGAGGGGCCATCGACGCACGCGAATTTGTAGCGCCGCCCCATCGTCACCCTTCACCTGCCGCATATTCCGGCTCCATCGATCATGATCGGGTTCAGACTCATCAAGGTCTGGACCCCAGAGGGCGGGTCAAGTCGGACACCGCCCGCTTCATAGTGTAAATGACACCTTGCACGGGGGACAGGAAAACCTATAGACCTCGTACATGGTGCGGACCATTGCTAGGGGTACTTTTCATCCAGTAAATGTTTTACATGTGGACTCCGAGTAGGAATGATAATCATGATCGAGTTGAGCTCGGCCCAAGAAGAGAGGGTTATGAGGCTCCACAAGGAGGCCATCGTGATCGACACCCACTGCGACAGCCTAGGCGGATTCCTCGGCAGGGGATGGAGTCAGCCCCCGAGGAACTTCAGTGAGAGGGGCGAGACGGGGCAGATCGACCTTCCACGCTTGGTCGAGGGGGGCGTCACGTGCCAGGTTTTCGCCATCTGTACGGCATCGGCACCGATTGTGCCCGACGCCACCCTCAGGGCGCTCAAGTTGGTGGACAAGTTCTACGAGATGGGGGAGAACCCGGGTTTCGTCACGGTTACGAGCGCCGAAGAGATCGAGGCGGTGAAGAAGGCAGGGAATGTCTCCGGGATGCTCAGCCTGGAGGGAGCAGAACCCCTCATGGGGGACATCGCCCTCCTCAGGGTCTTCTACAGGCTGGGCCTCAGGATGCTCAGCTTTTGCTGGAACTACCGGACGCCCTTCGCCGACGGCCTCGGAGCCAAGAGGACGGAGGGCAAGCTCCCCGAGTTGGGGGTTGTGGCCCTTGAGGAGATGGACCGCCTCGGCATCGTATTCGACGTCTCCCACATCTGCGATACTAACTTCTGGGACGTCTGCAACGTCGTGAAGGGCCCCTTCATCGCGAGCCACAGCAACTGCAGGGAGCTCTGCGACGTTCCCAGGAACCTTACCGACGACATGATACAGGCGCTGGCGGACCACGGCGGCGTCATGGGAATGAACTACCTGGGAAGCTTCGTCGCCAAGGAGAACGCAAACCTAGAGAGGATGATCGACCACGTCGACCGCATCGTCGACCTCGTGGGCCCCGACCACGTCGGCCTAGGTTCGGACTTCGATGGCGGCGGAAGGCTGCCGGAGCTGGACGACACCTCGATGGTCCCCAACTTCACACGGGAGCTCGTGAAGCGCGACTACAGCGACGAGGACATCCTGAAGATCCTCGGGGGCAACCACCTGAGGGTCTTCAAATCCGTGATCAAGTGACACCCCACTTTCTTTTACTTTTTGTAAAGATGACGTGACAAAATTTGTCTTTTTATTAAAAAAAAAGATATCTTTAAATATGAGTATCGGATACGATATCGGGTATGATAACATATACGATATCGGATGTGATATTCAATGGATCAAGGGTTGCATAGGAGACGACGCAGGATCGGCGTACCCAGGGGCATGCTGAGGCAGTTGAGCCTTCAGTTCATGAAACAGAGACCTATGTCTGGAAGCGAGATAGCGGACCAGATCGAGGAGTACACGGACTGGAGGCCGAGCCCGGGAAGCATCTACCCCCTGCTTTCATTCCTCCAAGAGGAGGGGCTCATACAGCCCCACGACGACAAGGACACGATCCTGAAGCGATTCGCGCTCACTGAGAGAGGGCGTGAGATCATCATGGAGTCGGTGGCAAACGACAGGGGAATGAAGAACCGTTACAAGTCGATTCGCAAGGTGTACTGGAAGCTCCACATGGAGATGCCCGAGGAGCTCTACAACAGCCTCAGCAACATGCTGAACACCTTCGAGAGCGCCTACATAAGGAACAGAGACCCGGAGAGGATCCAGAGACTGGGAGCAGCCCTAGATTCAGCCGCCAACATAATAAAGGAGATCGATGCGAAATAAGTGACCTACGACGGATCTTAAAATTCATTTCACCTTACAAGAGAGAAGCGATACTCGCTGTGGTCTTACTTGGCCTAGTTGTTGTGACAGACCTCTTCATACCCCGACTTATTCAGACCATCATCGACGACGGCATCGCAAACAAGGACATAGGCGTGATCTTCAGGACCAGCCTTCTTATGATCGGTGCAAGCATCCTTAGCGCTCTGCTGGCGATAGCCAACACTCTCTACTCTGTTAAGACTTCCAGGGGCTTCGAGGCTGATCTCCGTGAGGCCCTCTTCAAGAAGATACAGACTTTCAGCTTCGGCAACCTGGACGACCTTACCACCGGGCAGCTTCTCACGAGGCTGACAAGTGACCTATCTCAGGTCCAGATGATTGTCACGATGAGCCTGCGGATGTTCACGCGGGCACCTTTGATGTTCCTGGGAAGCTTCGGCATCATGTTCGCTACCAACCCAGACCTGGCGGTAGTCGTACTCGCCTTACTTCCGATCACGGCAATTCTTGTCTACTTCTTCGTGAGGATCGTTAGACCCCTCTTCACAGAAGTCCAGGAGCGTCTCGAATGTCTGAACCAGGTTCTTCAGGAGAACCTTTCGGGGATACGGGTCGTCAAGGCCTTCGTGCGGAGAGAGCACGAGAACGAGAGATTCGAGGAGGCGAACAGTAAACTCTACGACACCTCGGTCAGGATGAGCCAGTACATCAGCATCTTCTTCCCCATAGTCATGGCACTGATGAATATGGGCACGGTAGCCATCATCTACTTCGGCGGAATCCAGGTTTTCCAGGGCACGACCTCTCTTGGCCAGATCATGGCCTTCACCAACTACCTGTTCAGCACCATGTTCCCCGTCCTCATGCTCTCCATGATGGCGGGTCAGATCTCAGCGGCCAGCGCATCAGCGACAAGGATAATGGAGGTTCTCGATGTGGAGCCAGAGGTCAAAGACAAGCCCGACGCCATCACCCTGGACCAGATCCAGGGACGGGTGGTATTCGAGAACGTGACCTTCAGCTATAGAGACGACGGCGGCGACCCGGTCCTTACGGAGGTCAGCTTCATCGCTGAACCCGGGCAGAAGGTCGCGCTGCTGGGACAGACAGGCTCCGGAAAGTCCAGCCTCATCAACCTGATCCCCAGGTTCTACGACGCCAGTGAGGGTCGAATCACAATCGACGGCATTGACGTCAGGGACATCAAGACGAGCGACCTCAGAAGCCACATGGGCATAAGCCTCCAGGAGGCGGTGCTCTTCAGCGGAACAATTCGGGACAACATACGGTATGGGGCTCCCGACACCAGCGACGAGGAGGTCATCGAGACGGCCAAGATCGCCCAGGCCCACGAGTTCATCACGTCGTTCCCCCAGGGGTACGACACCATGGTGGGCCAGCGCGGCGTTAACCTTAGTGGCGGACAGAAGCAGCGCATAGCCATCGCGCGCGCACTGCTGGTGAAGCCGAAGATACTCATACTGGACGACAGCACAAGCTCCGTGGACGTCGAGACGGAAGCCGAGATCGAGAACGCCCTCGAGACCCTGATGGGCGACACCACCAGCTTCATCATCGCACAGCGGATCAGCACGGTCCTCAAGGCCGACAAGATACTTGTGCTGGACAACGGCAGGATCGCCGCAGAGGGCAATCACGAGGAGCTCATCGAGACGAGCCCGATCTACCAGGAGATATATGACAGTCAACTCGGCGACGGAGGTGCCGAAGCATGAGCAGACCAGGACAGCAGAACAACAAGGACAACCAGTCACAGCAGCCTCGCTCCCGGGGAATGATGGGCGGTCATGGACCGGGCATGATGGGCAGCATCGAGAAGGCGGAGGACGCCAGAGGAGCCCTGACCAGGCTCGTCAGGTACCTGGGCGACTACAAGTATCATCTTGTGATCATCGCCGCGCTGACCGGAGTGAGCTCCCTGCTCGCCCTCGCAGGCCCTTATCTCATCGGTCAGATCATCGACAAGGCTATCATTCCGGGGAACATGGACGTGCTCTTTAGTCTGACCATGCTCCTCGCGGGCACGTACGTCTTCAGCGCCCTGGTCTCCATGGCCTCGGGCTGGGTCATGGCCATCATCAGCCAGAGGAGCCTGAAGAGGCTCAGGAAGGAGCTCTTTGGGCACATGCAGGCGCTAAGCCTCAGCTTCTTCGACAGGAGGATGGCCGGGGACCTCATGAGTAGGCTGACCAACGACGTCAACTCCGTCGGAACGGCGATATCATCGAATGTGACCCAGATCATCAGTAGCTCCATCACCCTAGTGGGTATCATCGTCATGATGTTCAGCCTGAACGCCTGGCTGGCGCTGGCGAGCCTCATAGCGTTCCCGGTGATGGTGGTCATCACTGCGGTGGTGGGTCAGAGGACCCGAGAGGGCTTCAGAGACCTCATGATGAATATGGGCATGCTGAACAGCATAATACAGGAAACCATCACGGGCCAGAGGGTCGTGATCGCCTTCGAGCAGCAGGAGTCTGTGAACAGGAAGTTTACCGCCTCCAATGACGCCGTGAAGGAGATAAGCATCAAGGCTAACACCTACGCCATGCTCATGATGCCCATCATGGGGATACTCAACAACGCCAACATCGCCATAGTAGCCGGCGTGGGTGGCTGGATGACCCTCCAGGGGATGGCCACAGTCGGCCTCATAGCCACGTTCCTCTCATACAACAGACGGTTCTCGGAGCCCCTACGCCAGTTCAGCAACATCTACAACAGCATACAGTCGGCCCTTGCGGGCGCAGAACGTATCTTTGAGGTTATCGACACGAGGCCTGAGCTCACGGACGCGCCCGACGCGATCAGCGTGGACGACTTTGAGGGGTTGGTCGAGTTCAACGAGGTGGACTTCGAGTACGATGAGGGCGTCCCTGTCCTCAAGGACATCACCTTGAGGGCTGAGCCGGGTCAGACCATCGCGCTCGTGGGCCCAACTGGAGCGGGCAAGACCACCATCGTGAACCTCCTCACGAGGTTCTATGACATCAAGGACGGCAGCATCAAGATAGACGGCAACGACATCAGGAAGATAATGAAGGACGACCTCAGGCGGCAGCTTGGAATCGTTCTCCAGGATGTCTTCCTGTTCAGCGGAACCGTGATGGACAACATCAGGTACGGCAGGCTGGACGCCACCGACGAGGAGTGCATACGGGCAGCCGAGCTGGCGAACGCCGACGGCTTCATACGGCGCCTACCCAAGGGATATAACACCGAACTCAGCGAGAGGGCGGCCAACATCAGCCAGGGACAGAAACAACTCATCAGCATCGCACGAGCCCTCGTAGCCGACCCAGCTATACTGGTGCTGGACGAGGCTACGAGCAGCGTCGACACCCGAACCGAGATACAGATACAGGAAGCGTTCCAGACCCTCATGAAGGGGAGGACCAGCTTCGTCATCGCCCACAGGCTGAGCACGATCCGCAAGGCAGACAGGGTGCTCGTCATCAACGACGGCGAGATCATCGAGAGGGGAACCCATCAGGAGCTCCTTGAGAAGAAGGGCTTCTACTACAGGATGTACATGAGCCAGTTCAAGGGGACCAATGGCGACGAGGACTTCGAGCGGATCAGACCCGTCGAGGCATTCGCACCGGCTATGCCCTCCTTGGGCATGGAGGGATCGGGTATGCATGGGATGGGTGGTGGTAGAGGGATGGGGGGCATGCAGGGCATGTTCCCGGGGCGCAGCTTGGAGATCGTGGAGACCTTCAGGGAGAAGGGGGCCACCTCACCGGAGACGGCGCTGTCCATCGAGGAGCTCGGTCTCCCGCCCATGTTCAGGATGATGATCCAGGGCCCCATGGGCCAGTTTGGCCTGTTCGCTGAGAAGGACGGCAAGTACTACATCGTAGAAGAACGGGTCGAACAGATACGGGCCCGCTTCGGAAACAGATAGGCACAACACACTCCCTTTTTCAAAAATTCTTCATTTTTATAGGTTAGTTATAGATCATATTGAGTGCATCTTAAACTGCCCTAGGATACATGTTTTTCAGGGGAGTACGGCTGGATTGAGTTTAAATATCAGTTTCTACTCGTAGGTCGCTCGGTATGATTGTAAGGAAAAAAGCCATTGTTATTCTAGTGTTGATGCTTGCACCCCTCGCCCTCAACCTCACATCGTCCTCAGCAGACGGTGAGTCCTGGCAGGTGGGAAACTTTAAGGACATGCTCAGCTTCGTCACGGAGATCGAGGTCCACAACGTCTACGTGGACCCCGAGGGCCCCATCACCAACATCTTCAGATACGAGATAGTCGGGGATGAAAACGTCGAAGGCGTGGACACGTGGAAGGTCGACTTCTTCATCGGGGAGGAAGAGACGGAGACAAACTACACTATCTGGGTCGATAAGGCGTCAGGATTAACGGTTAAGACCTTCTCAGACGGGATGGAGATGACCGGGCTCATGGCAAACATGACGGGCACCATAGTATTCAGTATGTTCAACCTAGTGATAA
>DATLAV010000178.1:0-3734 GCA_035527235.1 Patescibacteria group bacterium
CCACAAGGCAGATTTATAAATAGTAATAATAAAATATACTCTATTGGAGAACTATATCCCGATGCAGCTTTAACTACAAAACACTTACACACTAAAGGCATTACTCTAGAAGAGTTTTCTAAACTAGCTACAAAACATAACTAAATTCTCTCCTCCTTTTTTTTCAACACCGAAATAATATGGAAAGGGAAGACCAAGTATTAAAGCGTCGATCCCGGCGATGATGGATATAGCGACCCAGAAAACCGAGTAGGTGACGACCTTAAGGAGACTTCATATTGAAGGCGGCTTAGGGAGCTGGACCGACTGTAAGGCCTTGAGCCTCTCTTCTAAACTGACCTATAGTTCACAGTGGACAGCCAAGACAACCTTGACCTCTTCGAGGTCATCGATCATCTTCTTCTGATTTCGGGTGTTTGTCTTGACGCCTCAGGTGAGGTCGCCGATCCGTTTACTTGTATTATCCATCTCATCCATGCTAGTAATCCACCTCTAACTTCTTGGGTATTGTGAAGCTAACTCAGAATCTTCGATGGATATCTAGGTCACCTATGAGAGGCCTCGTGAAGTTAATTAGTGCCAAGAAACCATCTCCCGTCGGTCGAGATGAAGCGCTACAGCTTTGAGGGCTCCTGGCCGGCGCTCGTGACACCGTTCACCGCTGAAGATGAGGTGAACTCCGAAGTTCTCCGCATGCTCGTGGACTACCACGCCGAGAACGGGAGCGACGTGTTGCTCCTCATGGGCTCCACTGCAGAGGGCTTCCTTCTGAGTGGTGAGGAGAAGGAGAGGATCATCGACACCGTTATCGACGCTGCGGGCGGCAGGATACCCGTGATGTGTGGTGTCTCGGCGGTTTCCACGAGGGAGACCCTGGCTAACGCGAGGCACGCCCTGGACGCTGGTGCTGACTGTGGCCTCTTGGTCCAGCCGGCCTATGTGAAGCCGTCTCAGGCTGCTCTCTACGCCTACTACAAGGAGGTGGCGGACAGCGTGGACCTGCCCCTGGTGATCTATAACTACCCTGAAAGGGCGGGGGTGAACGTCGAGGCGGAGACCATCGCGAGGCTGGCGCAGCATGACAACATCGTGGCTCTGAAGGAGGCTGGGCCCAACCCCTATGGTCTGCTGAGGGTGGTGGAGATGACCCGGGGGGTATTCAACGTGCTCTGCTGTGACTGTCCCTTCTACGCCCTGGTGCTGCCGGTGATGGCATCCGGGGGGAAGGGGACCTCCAACGTCTCGGGGTCGGTAGTGCCCCGGGAGTTCGCGGAGATGTCGAGGCCGTGGGAGGGCTACGACGACGCCCTGAGGACTAGGGAGCATTACTTCAGGCTGTTCCCGTTGATGAGTATGATGTACGTGGAGACGAACCCGGTGCCCCTGAAGGCGGCGCTGAACCTGATGGGAGCGGACGTCGGAGTGCCGAGGAAGCCCTTGACGCCCCTGAGCGAGGGGAACGTGAAGGCGCTGGAGATCACCCTGAGGAGGCTCGGGGTGCTGGACGAGGGCTCTTACCAGATGGAGTTCTTCTCCCGGCGGTAGTCAGTACTCGTAGGATCTGGGGCGCTCCAGGGGCTTCCTGTGCCACCTGGGCTTCTTGACGTATTTGGGGAGCCAGGAGGGCCACTTGACGTAGCGCCACTGGAAGAACCTTCCCTCGGGCTTCTCAATGATGGCGAGGTCGCCCTCGGGGCCGGCGTTCTCCTGGATGAAGAGGGTGATGTGCCAGAGGGCGTCCGAGCGGCTGAGGCTGAACTGGTCTATAATCTTGGTTAACAGGGTCTCCTGATCGAGGAGGAAGGCGAATCCGAGGGTCTCGGCGTGGCTGAGGAGTTCGTCGCTGAGGAACTGCTGGACTTCCCCCTTCATCGCCAGGTCGACCATGGTCTCCGATACGGTTCGGGGAGATGGGGGGCTTAAAGGATTATGGTCCAGGATCCCACTGGGTCACGTGTTGCGACCATCTCATGTGAGTACCCGCGGTGACCTCAAACTGTGAGTCGCCTTTAAAACATCTACCGGGGACACCACCTCGATGATACCCATAGTTAAGGAAACCTGGAAGAAAGTGAAGGGGCGCCTGTCCCAGTTGAAGGTCAATGTTACCCCCAGGGCGACCGCAAGCCCCCTCATCTCGAGTGTGGCGAACGTCTGGATCGACTCCAATAGAATGCGCCTGATATAGCCCTCACATCCTTTTTTACGCTTGTCTTCATTCCTTTATCCGGTGCCCTCCGATGGTCGACCTGCTCTTCCTAGCCTCCCTCGCCGGCATGGAGTTGATTGTGCCGCTACACTTCCTGTCGGTGGAGCACGTTGGGCTTGAGCGAAGGTTCGGCACCGAGAGGGGGCGGAGGATCGGGGAGGTTGCGGGGCTCGTCTCGGGGTGGGGCTTCTTCGCCTTCTGGGCGGGGGTCTGGCTCTCCCCCCAGCCCCGGTTCGTCGTTCCCCTAGGGGGGTCCGTCAGCCTATTGGGGGTACCCATCGTCAACGTCGTCCTTGGGCTCCTGTTCCTGGCGCCGGGGTTCTGGCTGGGGGTGGCGGGGGTGAGGGAGCTGACCCTGAGGGTGTCGGAGACCCACCGGGCGGATAGGGTGGTCTCCTCGGGGGTATACTCGTTGGTGAGGCATCCCCAGTACCTGGGCGGGGTGCTGAGTCACGTGGGGGTGAGCCTCCTGCTGTCGGGGTGGCATTCGCTGGCTGTGACGCCGCTGGTGTTGTTGCTGAACTTCGTCCTCTGCCTGAAGGAGGAGAGGGAGCTGCTCAGGGAGTTCGGTGAGGAGTACGGGGAGTACATGCGGCGGGTGCCGATGCTGGTGCCCAGGCTGCGGCGTTAGACTTATGTTGGCTCCCGGCGTACCCTAGGCATTGATTGCCATGGACCGTGACCTTCTTCTCCTTGGGGCCGCGCACTCGCTGAACCACTCCCTGTTCCTGGTGCTTCCTCCGCTGCTGGGGGAGGTGGCGTCGGACCTGGGGGTGAGCTTCCAGGTCATCGGCTCGGTGACGACGGTGAGCTTCCTCCTCTACGGCCTGGGAGCGTTGGTGGGGGGGCCCCTGGCGGACCGGGTGGGGGCGGTGGTGGTCTCCCGGGTGAGTGTCGCCTTGGCGGGGCTGTCGGCGGCGGTCTTCCTTCTGCCCTGGGGGATGGCGTCCTTCACTTGGGGGATGTACCTCATCGCGGCGTGGGCGAGCTTCTACCACCCTACGGCGAACACGCTGATCTCGAAGCTGTACCCGGAGAATACGGCGGGGGCGATGGGGGTACACGGCGCGGCAGCGAGCCTGGGACAGGTGTTCACTCCGACGGTGGCCTATTGGATCGGGTTGACCTGGGGCTGGAGGTATGCCTTTGCGTTCTTCGGTGCGGTCTCCGTGGTGACGGGGCTGGCCCTTGGGGCTGTCCCCGAACCTGAGAGGTCGGGGGATGGGAGAGTCTCCTATATGAGCGTGCTGAGGCAGCCGGGGCTTTGGGTGATCATACTGTTCAACATAGCCATCGGCCTCATCTTCAGGGGGAACGAGCTGTTCTTCCCGACGTTCCTGACCCAGGCTCGGGGTTTGTCGGGGCAGGTGGCGGCCCTCGCGAACTCGGCTCTACTTGTCTTCGCGGTGGTGGGGCAGCTGGCGGGGGGCTGGGCGTCGGACAGGTGGGGGTCGGAGAGGGTGCTCATCGTGGCGTCGGGGGGGATGGTTCTGAGCCTGCTCCTCCTGCTTTTGCTTCCGTCTCC
>DATLAV010000179.1:0-16302 GCA_035527235.1 Patescibacteria group bacterium
GTGGGCTCCGTGAGTATCGGGGCTGCCCTCTGCGTCATGCTGATGACGGTCCAGATAACGGCGATGGCGATCTCCAACTATGTGCTCAAGCAGAAGGTTTCATTCCTAGGAGTCTAATGAAATGGTTGAAGTAAAGCTTGAGGGCATAACCAAGAAGTTCGGCGACGTGACCGCGGCAGGCGACGTAAACCTCACCATCGACGACGGTGAGTTCTTCACCCTCCTCGGTCCCAGCGGGTGCGGGAAGACCACGACGATGCGTATCATAGCCGGGCTGGAGTACCCGGACGCCGGGAAGGTCATCTTCGACGGTAAGGACGTCACCCAGCTCCCCTCCTTCAAGAGGAACACGGGCATGGTCTTCCAGAACTACGCCCTCTGGCCCCACATGAAGGTCTCGGACAACATCGCCTACGGCCTCAACGTACGTAAGACCCCCAAGAACGAGATCAAGAGGATCGTGGAGGAGACCTTGGAGCTCGTCCAGCTGGGCGGGCTGGGGGACAGGTTCCCCTCCCAGCTGAGCGGGGGGCAGCAGCAGAGGGTGGCACTTGCCCGCGTCCTGGTCATCAACCCGGCGGTCCTGCTCCTCGACGAGCCGCTGAGCAACCTCGACGCCAAGCTCAGGGTGGAGATGCGGGAGGAAATCAAGGACCTGCAGAAGAAGCTGGGCATCACCACGATCTACGTCACCCACGACCAGGAGGAGGCGATGACCATCTCCGACCGGATCGCCGTCCAGAACCTCGGCATCGTCCGGCAGGTGGGAACCCCCCACGAGATCTACAACTACCCCGTGGACATCTTCATCGCCACCTTCATCGGAAGGGGCACCATCCTCGAGGGGCAGGTCCGCGCCGTCGACGATAAGGCGAGGGTGATGGTGAGCGGTAAGATCATCTGTGGCGTGGACACCTCAAGCAACCTCTCAGACGGGGACGCCGCGATGTGCGTGATGAGGCCCGAGAACTTCTCCCTTGAGGACCCGGGTGACGCGGCGAATGTCTTGGAGGGGACCGTCGAGTGGGCAGCGTTCATCGGCCCCTACAAGGAGGTCAAGCTCAACGTGGAAGGGAGGACGGTCCTCGTCGACGTCCCCCCTGAGACCCCGACCGGCATAGGTAATAAATTGAGGGTCTATATTCCTCATAGTGAAACGATAGTACTTTCAAAAGGTGAAATTGCATGAAGAGAAGATCGATAAGAAACTACGTGACAGCATCGCTGCTGGTCGCCTCACTGATCACAGCGTTCTCCCAAGGCCTCATGGGCTTGGCGGTACCCAGGGCCGATGAGATGACGAACGTCGTCTCCTACCCGCTTCCATCGGTGCCCGAGCCTCTCCTGATCGGGGGGGACCTGAGGGTAGATGTGAAGGCGGGAAGCGGCACCACCGGGTGGGAGGCGATGATCTCCTCTCGGTTCGGGTCCGCGAACCTAGAGTACCTGAACGCCAGCTACGTGAAGGATAGATGGAGGCTCTACTTCAGGACCCCCTCCGACCTCACGCCGGAGCTCTATGACCTCACCATCTCCTACCAAGAGGGTGGCGAGGACGTCGAGTACACCCATCCTCAGTGCGTCTGGCTTCTTGATGAGTGGCCTGAAGAGCTGACGGTAAGCCATATCACCGATCTACACCTCCAGCATGGCAGGGACTTCATAGCCGAGTATATCCACGAGGTCAACATGTTCGACCCGGACATGATCATCGCCACCGGTGACATCGTCCAGACGGAGACCGTCGCCGTGGGATGGGACTACCTGCGCCACGAGATGGAATGGCTTGAGGTACCCCTCTTCCTGCTTCCGGGCAACCATGACCACGCCGGCGGAGGGTCGCTCATCTACCAGAGGTATGGTGGACCCCTGAACTACTCTATTATCATAGGTAACTTCCTGTTCGTCGCCCTTGACAGCCACCTGGAGGGCCAGGAGTGGATGAACCAGTTCCAGTGGGTCGAGTCCGTCCTCCAGAGGAATCCCGGGAAGGTGAAGGTCATGGCGTGGCACCACCCCCTGTTGAGCAGCGAGTACGAGGAGGACGAGGGCCTCGTGAAGGGGGGCTACCTTAACGGATCCTGGGAGGCCATGGAGTCTTTCTCCGACACCCTGTACCCGAGCTGGGTAATAGATGAAAAACCTCGCAACGTTGCCGTGGAGATACTTAGGGTCATTCAACAGTACGACGTCAGCCTGATACTCACGGGGCACGTCCACAGGGACATGATCTACATCCTAAACGACAGGCACTACTTCGTGACCTCCGGCCCCGTCGGGGGCGGGTTGACGCCGGGGCAGTACCACCCGTCACGGCTGATAACCCTCGACTCAGAGGGGAACGTCGAGTTGGACGCGTATGCCCAGGCCAAGCTGTTTGACCCTCCCAACGCGATACCCGTCGACGGCCTCAGCTACTGGTTCAGCTCGGCTAACGACTGGACGGAGTCTGCTGTGACCGCGACCATTGAGAACGACCTTGAGATGGACCTACCCCGCTCTAAGCTGGAGTTCCACGTCAGCCCCGAGCACGCGGTCGGCGACTACCAGTTCTCCACCGAGCCCGTCGAGTACGAGACCTACACGACAGATGACGGGCACATCTTCGTAGCATACTTCGACGTGCCTGCCGGCACCTTCATGGACGTGACCCTCTCCGCTGCGGGGGACGACCTACCACCTGAGGTTCTCGTGGAGGTCCCCGACTACGTGGAGGGTCAGCCCGTCAAGGGAACCGTCACCGTCTCCGACGGCGGATGGGGGGTGGACACCTACACGGTCTCCTACGTGAACGACGTGATGGCGACCTGGGAGTCCTTGGACTACTCCTTCACCCCAAACATAAACGGCGACGTCTACGACATAACCTGGCCGGAGCTCAGCTACTCCTTCACGGTGCCCGTGGAGCAGGCCCTCCCCGGGCTCAAGGTGAAGGTAGAGGCGGTGGACCACGCAGGGAACACCGTCACATACACGACCGAGAACCTCACCCAGCTCCCCATTTACACGCTGTCCGTGGACACCGATCCCTCCGGGATAGAGGTTGAGGTGGACGGCGAGGACGAGGGTACACCATACTCCGAGGAGCTCGAAGCGGGCTCATACACAGTGAGCGTGCCTGAGGACGTCTCCCTATCCGGAAAGAACTACACCTTCGCCGGGTGGCAGGACGGCGGCGCGGATTATGCAAGGACCGTCGACCTCGATGAGGACACGAGCCTAACAGCCAACTACGACGAGGTCGTGCCCGAGGAGCCGGAGGAGCCAGAGGAACCAGAGGAACCCGAGCAGCCCCAGCCGACGGGAGGGATACCCCTGCCGACGCCCTACGCCGCACTGGGCCTGCTGGTGGGCGCCCTCCTGATCTACTACCTGAACTCCAGGAAATAGCCTAACAATCCACTATTTTTAACTAAAATTTGGAGGGTGAATCGACCCTCTAGGGGCTCCTAGGGGGCCTACCAGAGTAGATGTCGAGGGGCGTCTGCCCGGTGACCTTGGACTCCTTGATGAGGAAGTCCCTTAGCTCGTTCTCTTCTGTGAAGATCCGTGTGGCGTACCACTCGAAGAACGGGCTGGGCTCGTAGGGGTAGTAGACGTAGACCATTTTGGCGAGGGCCTTCGCGTAGACCATCTCGCACATGACGCCCGCGCTGATGCTGGCCCTGGGGTGGTAGACGACCACGATGGCGCTGTTCTCGATGATCTTGTAGTCGGTGTCAATTATCTGGAATCGGAGGTTCTTTATGGCGGACTCAATCTCGATGCTGTCTATCTCCTCCTTGATGGGGCCCTCCCTGTAGTCCATGGAGAACACCAGCTTCGACGGGCGCTCCTCCCCCTTCTCGATGGCGTTGTTCACCATCGACCTCCAGGCTTCCACGATGTCCCAGTCCTTGATCATGTAGGGGTCGAAGACGATGTAGTACTCCTTGAGGCTGTCGCCGAACTTGGTGATGTTCCTGAAGAAGTCGGGGCCCTCGCCGGTGATGGGGTGGCTGAGGTAGACCTTCTCCCTCCCCCTGCTCAAGATGACGTCCTTGAGGAACTCGGGGCCGTTCTCCAGGGCGACGAGTTGGACCTCCCTGGCGGGCTTGAAGCTCCTCGCCAGCTCGTAGACGCCGCTGACCTCCTCCCTCCTCCAGTTGGCGATCTCCCCCAGCGTGAAGAAGTGGTCCTGCCACTGGGTGTCCTTCCCCAGGCGCTTCTTCACCCTGATGATGTCGTCAAAGATTATGACGAACATGTCAGGGTTCAGGATCTCCACCTCGTCCCTGTGAAGGCCCCTGAAGCGGTTTCCCTTCCACTCGAAGTGGAGGGGGGTGCTCACTATGTGGACGCCGTCCTTAGCGTCGATCTCGGCGGTGATCTTCTCGACCGCGACCCTGTGGTACTGGTTCATTTTCTCGGGCTGGCTGTCGTAGAAGTCGAGGATGTTGAGCTTCGTGAGGTTGGTGCCGTCGAGGCGTGCCTCCTTCACGATGTACTCGAACATGTGATAATAATGGAAGTTCTGCATCTCCTTCATCTTGAGGAGTATCTCATCCCGTCCGTTCCCGGGCGGCCCCGTGCAGACGACGACGCGCTTCTCCGTAGTCATTGTCTTCATGTAAGTGTCGTTATACCTGAAAATATAATTAATGGATTTTTTAGGCGCTTGGGGCCTCTTTTCGATATAAAAAAAGGTTTAAGGGGCTTGTGTGCGTCAGACGTCGCCGTTCTGCTCTATCTTTGTGTCCTCGTAGGGGGCGGCGACCCTCCTGTAGAACTCGAGCTTGCAGCACTCTAGGACTCCCATCGCCCTGTTCAGGTTGAAGTACCTGAGGGGGTAGGATTCCTTCAGGATGCGGGTGATGATGTAGTTGAGCTCGCCGTCGATGTTCTCCACTGGCCTGGACTTTAGCACGCCGATGAGCTCCTTGAGGGGCTCCTCGTACCTGGGCCTGTCCTCCATCTTTATGTAGGGCACGACTCTGCACCATGATCCCAGTCCGGTAATCACCTTATAGCCTTTGAGACGAGTTGAGGGCTGCAACGTCCCGATTTCCTCCGAGGGGGCATGTCCACCCCTGAGTGTTCATGAGGTATTCCAGACGCCTGAAATGGTGTTTAAATTAGCTCGATGAGTTTGACTGATCTGCTCTGGGGATGAATTCTTCGAGTCTGTCCAGCTCGGGGTTGACCTTCCCTTCCCGTATCAGGGCGAGGTTCACGTCCACTATCAGGGGTTTGTCCAGTAGCCATTGGTCGTATGCGAGCCGGATGGAGTCGAAGTATCTTCTTGAGGTGGCACGGTCCTTCGCCGAGAACATCACGGCCAGGTCGTACTCCCCATTTACGAGCAGGGCGTTTATGATCCGGACGTCTCCGGGTACTTTGTTCCTTATACGATCCCGTATCAGGCTCACGATGTTCTCGTCCATCGGCTTGATCTTGAGGAAGATCAGTGAGAGGAAGTGATTCAGCTTGCTCTCGTCCAGGACGGCAGTGTACCCCCAGATGACGTTCTCCTCCTCCAGCCTCTTCTTCTGTCTCCAGACCTTCTGCCTGTAGCTGTCGAGGTCCTTGGCTATGTTTCGGATGCTCCTCGTCGGGTCGTTTATGAGACTCTCGAGAACCTCGTCCTCGAACGTTTCAGTGTTACTTTTTGACAACAGGTAACCCCTTTTCGTTACAACTTGCAACACGGGAATGTAACCCTCATTTATATTTCTCTCGGTCGTCCCCAATGGGAAGGAAGAATGCAAAAATGAGAAAGAGAAATCTGGTTAGTCTAATCGCGTTCTCGATCCTGCTATCCGCCTTTACACAGGTGTACATGGTTTACTCCGCTGACACACCCGCACTATTTCTCACGGGCACACTGTCAACCACGAGTATCTCGTATGGCTCTAAGGTGACCGTGTTCGCATCTGTCAAGGACGCCGACGGAAACCCAGTTGAGGACGCCACTGTGACCGCCTATCTCGACACCCTGACGATAAAGTTCAGGAACGATCGTCATGGCGTCTACCACGTCGAGATCGACACAGGCGACCTTGGTGAAGGTAGTAAGACCTACACACTCACTCTGGTAGCCGAGAAGAGTAACCACGAACCAAGCGAGGTCAACATGGACCTGAAGGTTGGAGGAAAATCCCAGGATTGGCTCATGTACGTCGGAGTCGTGCTAGGATTGGGCGCTGTGTTAGCCTTCATGGTTCGTAGCGCTAGGCGTTTGTAGCTCCTACGTCACGAATAGGGGTCCTAAATCAACGCAAAGGATTCGAAGAGGCCGGCTCCCCCCACCTTTTTAATCTTACAGATACACTCCACATTCTTCGATATCGTATCTCATATCTCAACAATCCATTATTGCCTCAGAACATCTTTTAGGTCACAGTTCGCCTTCCTGTTCTATCATCTTTGGCCACGATCTTCAACACCTCAGGTTGTAAATGTTTTTCTAGCGTGGCCTGTCGAGAGCCGCGCACTCAGTTGAGAAGTGAGGACGAGGTGCCGAGCTCGGAGTTGTTCATGTCGACGTAGACCATCGTGTCATCGACCCTGTAGTCAACCTTCCGCCACGTGTACCTGGGCGGGACCTCGTCGAAACTATCGAAGACCCCCCTGTAGTACTGGTATCCGAACGGCGCCATCTCAATAACGTGGATCCTCGGTCTCCTCGACAAGTTTGAGCACCAGTGGATGGGCTGCCGTGTTTCACTGATAAGCTCGACCGAGGTTATTCGAGCGGAGAGGTGGGTGAATGTGTTGGTGCGGTCTCAAACCCTCCTGCCGCCACCCCGTCGTGGGAGCAGATATTATAAACTAACTCTAAATGATATACCCGAGATCATGTCTATGCTGAACCTCGGCTCAGGGGTCGACTACAGGGAGGGCTACGTTAACGTCGACATCCACCCCGCAACCAGGCTAATCTACCAGAACTTCTACGTGGAGGCAGTCGACGTCATCGCCGACCTGAACGTGGGATTTCCCTTCAGGGATGAGGTATTCGACGAGGTTCTGGCGAGGCAGGTGCTCGAGCACCTCGAGGACGTGGACATGGCGGTCATCGAGTGCAACAGGGTGCTTAGGCCGGGGGGCATCCTGACGGGCGTAGTCCCCTACTTCAAGTCGGACGGGGCGTACAGGCTGGCGCACAGGTTCCTCTTCAGCGAGTACGACGTCCGTTCACTCGCCAAGTACGGGTTCAGAATAATGAATCTAGAGAGGAGATCGCCCCTGAGGCTGCCGTTCAAGCGCTACCTGGGCCTCTTCCTCTGGAACATCTACAGGACCGTCGAGTTCACGTTCGAGAAGACGGCGGACTTCCTCGGGTCACGAAGAAAAGCTTATTAGAATGATATTACATGTATGACATGTATTACATGAAATGCATGTAAATGGTGTTTGATATGGAGAACGATACGCGTGAGGAGAGGCCGACCCTTAAGAGCGTCACCATAAGGGGAGTCAACGGCGGGACCTACGACGAGTTCTCCCAGGTGATCCAGATGGCGGGGCTCACAATGGGGGAGGCCATTACCAAGATGATGGGCGACGTGATGAGGGACTTCGACGAGGTCTTCCCTGACCTCAGCGCAGCCAGCCTGAAGCTCATGGCGAAGAAGGACAGGATAAGGGTGCAGCACTACAGGAGGATGTCCATCTCGAGGAGAGACCTGGAGGAGGCGGACAGGAGCGTCAAGTTCGAGCACATAGACGAGCTCACTTTCGAGGAGGACGTGACGACCGACGTCTTCACGACCTACGTCAGGGGCGTGGAGCACTGCCAGCTCGTCAGGGTGCCCTCCGTACTGCCGAAACTCGTCATCTACTCCAAGATAACCCACACCACCGATGTGGAGATCTACCCGGTCGGCGGCGAGCAGCAGTAGGAGGGGCGATCGTGCTTCTTAGCTACGAGAGGCTGCGGAACGAGGTCACCAGGGAGGTCGAAGAGGCCAGAGCTAAGATTGATGGAGGGGAGCTCACGCCCGAGGAGATGAGGGAGCTCCTCTCGAAGTTCCTGCGCGAGAGGGAGTTGATGGTCGCGGAGGTCGACGAGCTCAGGAAGGACAGGTACGGCTGGATATCCGACGCCCAGAGACTGAGGGACTCCATGAAGCTGATGCTCAGCGAGCTGGACGAGGGGACGTATAACGACCTCGAGTCCGTCTCCAGCAGGCTCGGGGTGAGCGTCGGGAGGCTCCTCAATGAGATGATGGGGAGGGTCGTGGACAAGAACAGCGGAAGCCTGGGGTTCCCCAGCCTCTCCTCAGAGGACATCTCCCACCTTCTCAGGAGAGACGAGGGCGCGATCAAGATCAGCCACGTCAGGGACCTGACCATCAGCGGAGAAGACTTGGACGTCGAGCCCCGGGTGAGGTTCTCCCATATAGGAAGCCTCGAGTTCGACGCCACGGTTGACGAGAACAAGTTCTGGAGCAAGGTAAAAGGTATCAGTCATTGCCAGTCCGTGAAGTTCCCGAACAGCTTCTCTAGGCTCCTTGTATTCGCTAAAAGTAGCTTCTGCGGTAGTTATGAGTTTTTGCAGGGCGTGAGCGAAGACAGGATTATCCAGTAAATCCTCATCCTTTTTTAGTAGAATTAAACACGAGTTTAAGTTCATTAAGGGAAACTTCCTGCTTCTCATGGCTGGGTCCATCATAACCGACTTCGGCATCGAGATGGCTTTCACGTATTACCCCCTCTACGTGAAAGCTCTAGGAGGGACGGAGGCGACCGTTGGGCTGCTCGGCTCCACACGTGGAATAATATCTGCGTTGACACGTTTTCCAGGTGGATACATAGCAGACAAGTACGGTAGGAAGCAGATACTGTGGTCCATGACACTCCTAACGGCCTTCAGCCTACTCCTCTACGCCTTCGCTCCGAACTGGCAGATAATCCTCCTGGGGGTGATCATAAACGGGTTAGCGTCAATATATGGTCCCGCCTTCGACGCAATGATCATGGACTCAGTACCCTCGGAGAATCGGGGTACGGGATACTCGATTATCCAGCTTCTGAATAACTCATCTACGACACCCGCTCCGTTGGTTGCGGGCTTCCTCTACGCGAGCTTCGGGCTTGTGAGGGGGACCCGGATATGCTTCATGTTCCTGTCGTTCACCTACTTCATCGCCGCCTTCCTCAGGTACCGAATAAAGGAGACAATGGTTGATGCGGAGAGGCTCGACCGGGGGAAGCTGCTGAACTCGTTATCAGGCACAAAGGTATTCGTCGAGGGCATAGATGTGTGGAGACGGGTTCCCAGAACAGTGCTCGCACTACTTATCGTCGAGATCATGTTCGCGTTTCCCAACTCGCTCAACATTAGCATGGTCTTTTATCTGACCGAGGACTTGGGCATCACCTTGGAGAGCCTGGCCGTTATCTACAGCGTGGTTTCTTTAACCATTTTGCTCTTCGCCGTGCCATGCGGGAAGCTCGTTGACAAAGTTGGTAGGAAGATCCCCATACTCGTAGGTTTCATGAGTATCGCTCTCTTAAACACTCTAATCATCGAGGCGGACTATACAACAGTCCTTGTGATCAGGCCGATCATCGCCGTTGCGTATATCATGATAGGCTCTGCGAAGTCCTCCCTCTTCGCCGATCACACCCCTCAGGGAGATAGAGGAAAGGTAGCTGGTTCTAGGGACTTCTTCCTGCTGGTCACCACATCGATCGGCGCCATCGTTGGGGGTCACATCTACGACACGATATCCCATACACTATCGATCTACATACTGACAGGTTCCGCAGTCCTCCTCTTTTTCGTGACATTGTTCTTCATTGATGAGCCGAGGAAAAAGGAATTTCCTAACCGGTAGTGGTTGTTTGGACTTTACACTAGAATCGAAAAAACCAGTTCTCTCGAAGCGCTGATTTATGAAGGCGTCATCTTCAGCGAGAAGTTCCAGTTCCACTGATTCTCCCAATGCCTACCTCTTCAGCTGGACCATCAGGGCCCCCACGAAGACGAGGGCCATGGGCCTCAGCTTCGCCGTCGTCAGCCACTCGCCGAGGAAGATCCATGCGAGCACGGCGATCTGGACGAGCATCGTATTCTGGAGGATCGAGATCTCGAAGGCCTCCAGACTCTTGAGGGCATGATTCCAAAGGAAGAAGGCGACCGCCGTGTTCAGGAGGCCCAGCCAGAGGATGATCATCCAACCCTCCCCGGTGACGCTGGGGAGCCCCTCAAACAGCAGAGCTGCTATGTCTAGGACCACGGTGCCGAAGCCCATTGCCACAGCCGTCGTCCCCAGGGGCCTAGAATCGCTCTCAGTGAGGAGCAGCCTGCTGAAAACTAGGTAGCACGCCCATCCGAGACCGGAGATCAGGATTATTAGGACTCCGGTGGGGTTGCTGCTCGAGAACGGGTCTTTGAAGAAGAGGTATGCCCCGAAGAGCACGAGGAACATTCCCCCCATCTGGAGCCGCGTTGGATACTCCTTGAGGGCAACCACCCCCAGCAGCAGCACCACCACGGGGGTGAAGCTGAGGATGAATGTGACCGTGACCGCCGGGAGGTAGGAGAGCCCCACGCACTGAAGCCCCTGAGCGACGGTGTAGCCCGCGAGGCCTAGTAAAAAACATCCTCGTCAGGAGTCCCCGCTCCCTCACTGCCGCCAGCTCACCCCGTACGAAAGCCAGTGGGAGAAGCACGAGGGAGGCCACCGTGTACCGGAGGGCAACCAGAGTCAGGGACCTCATGCCGACTAGGCCTATCTTGACCAAAACATAGGAGGATGACCAGAGGAGGGTCACGGTGACTGTCAACAGTAGACCCTTGAGGTGATCCCGGGGAATGTAGCTCCAGCCATTCTAGCTGACGAGGCCTCCCGAGTTCCTCTGCAGCGCGTTCCAGACCATGAGGAGCCCGAAGGCCACCGCGAAGAGGGCCCAGAAGTTGAAGTCGTAACCCAGGAGCTCGGAGACACCCCAAAGGACGATGAGCGCCCCGAACAGGAGCCCCCATGTGTATCCCCGCATCGGTACGCCGAAGCACTCGTTTTCGTACCTGTACCTGCGGAAAGCTCTCGCGGTGCGGAGGGAGGCGCCGCACTTATCGCAGTTCTCCGCCCCCTCCTCGTTCATAGCGCCGCACTTGGTGCAGTATACCATAAACTATCACTTAGAAGGAAAGAACAGGGTGCGATTTATAATCTTTCCCAAGGGGAGGCTCCACCGGATCGGGGGGGAACTCAGCAAGGTGAGACGCCCGCGACCCCGGTAGATCGCGGTGCGTCAGGATCCCCCCGATCCGGCGTCCGTAGGTCTCAGGGATAAAGATAGAGGCATGCCATTCCTTCACCTCGGCACGGTCCTTAGCCGCAGCTGGGACTTATCTCGGATTAATAAGTTGTTTATGTAACTGGAATCCAGCTTATCTTCGAGGCGCTTAATAGGCCAGGGTCTGAGATCAGGTTGATGAGAGACTTGAGCCCCCAGTTTGTGAGGTCCAAGATCGTCTGCACCATCGGGCCCGCTTCCGAGACACTCGAGACCCTGAAGGCGATGGCCGAGGCGGGGATGGACGTCGCGCGGGTCAACTTCAGCCACGGCGACGAGGAGGCGCGCGCCAAGATCTTCAATGCCCTCGCCGAGGTTGAGAGAGTCTCGACCCTCGTCGACCTGCCGGGGCCCAAGATCAGGCTGGGAGAGGTGGACGGCAGGATGCTCCTCAGGCCCGGGGACGAGGTGCATTTCACGACCCACGATGTCGTGGGCAGCGAAGGGGAGCTCCCCGTGTCCTATGGCAACCTCCCTCGGGAGATACGGGTCGGGGGCAGCCTCTTCATCGACGACGGCCTCATCGAGGTTGCGGTCACCTCCATCGACGGGGACGAGGAGGGCTTCACCGGCGGGGTCATCTCCGCCGGTGAGGTCTCGAGCCACAAGGGGCTCAACGTGCCCGGCGCCTACCTGTCCGTGAGGACCCCCACGGAGGCCGACCTAAAAGGAATTAAGCAGGCCGTCGACCTCTGCGACTGGTTCGCCATCTCCTTCGTCAGGGACCGGGGGGACGTCGAGGCCGTTAAGAGAGCCATAAAGGGGGCTGGGGGCGACCAGCCTGTCATCTCGAAGATCGAGCACCGGGAAGCGGTCGTGAACCTGGACGCGATCATCGATGCGAGCGACGGCCTCATGGTGGCCCGGGGCGACCTCGGTATAGAGGTGCCCCCTTGGGAGGTTCCCCTCCTCCAGAAGAGGATGATCTCCCGGTGCAACCGGGAGGGGAAGCCGGTGATCGTGGCGACGCAGATGCTGGAGTCCATGGTTGTCAACCCGAGGCCGACGAGGGCCGAGGCGAGCGACGTCGCCAACGCTATCCTAGACGGCGCCGACGCGGTGATGCTCTCCGCTGAGACGGCAGTGGGCCTGTTCCCGGTGGAAACCGTCAAGGCGATGAACAGCATCAGCCGGACCGTGGAGCAGGTCGGCTCATCAGGTCAAGTCAGCAGTGGCCTCGGGGGGTCCATAGCCGACATCATAGGTGGCCTCTCGTCGATGGCGGCCGGTGTCGTGAAGCCCGCCGCGATAATAGTCGTCACTAGGACGGGGTTCAGCGCTCGCATGGTCTCCAAGCACAGGCCCCCCATCAGGATACTGGCCGTCACCAGCAGCCCTAGGGTGGCGAGGAGGGTGAGGCTCTACTGGGGCGTCGAGCCCCTGGACGTGGAGTGGACTGACAACCGGGACGAGCTTCTACTCAGGTCCGTGAAGGGGGGCATGGAGAGGGGCTACATCGGGAGGGGGGACTCGGTAATGATCGTGTCGGGCTCCAGCCTCGAGCCCCCCGGAAGGACCAACGCCCTGGAAATACTGAACGTGGGCGACGTCCTCGGCCACGCCTCCCGCAGGGGATGACCCCCGAACTCAATCAGGTCCTGCCAGATACGATATTCTTTTTAATCCAGAGTGCGTCTAAGGGGTCACCCAGAAATATTGGAGGTATGAGTGTGTATCACTCGGACTGGACAGGAAGATCCTCCTAGCGGAGGACCAAATACCCAAGAATTGGTACTGTGTTTTACCCGACCTGCCCGCGCCTCTCAAGCCCATCCTGGACCCAGCTACTAAGGAGCCAGTGGACCCCAGGAAGCTCGAGGCGCTGTTTCCCAGGGAGCTCCTGAAGCAGGAGATGAGCAGCGAGAGGTTCATACAGATACCGGAACAGGTACGGGACGTATATCGTCTCTATAGGCCGACGCCCATGTACAGGGCACGAAATTTTGAGAAGGCGCTGAAGACGCCGGCCAAGATCTACTACAAGTACGAGGGCATCAGCCCACCGGGGAGCCACAAGCCCAACACGGCGATCGCCCAGGCCTACTACAACATGAAGGAGGGCGTCGAGAAGCTGACCACCGAGACGGGGGCGGGTCAGTGGGGATCGGCTCTGGCGTTCGGCGGTGCCTTCTTCGACATTGACGTTGACGTCTATATGGTGCGTATCAGCTACGATCAGAAGCCCTACCGGAGGGTGATGATGCAGTTCTACGGGGCGGAGGTCTACCCAAGCCCCAGCGAGTGCACCGAGGTGGGCAGGAAGATCCTTGCGGAGAATCCCAACAGCACCGGAAGCCTCGGCATCGCCATAAGCGAGGCCGTCGAGGCCTGCCTGAAGGACGACCGGGCTAAGTACAGCCTGGGGAGCGTCCTCAATCACGTGCTGACCCACCAGACGGTCATCGGCTTGGAGGCGAAGGAGCAGCTCGCCATGGCGGACGAGTACCCGGACCACGTCATCGGATGCGTCGGCGGCGGAAGCAGCTTCGGTGGCCTCTACGCGCCCTTCTACCATGACAAGGTGATGGGAAGGGCGCCCAAGGAGGTTGAGTTCACCGCGGTCGAGTCGACGGCGTGCCCGAGCATGTCGAGCGGCGAGTACATGTACGACCACGGTGACACGGGGTGAATAATACCGCTTGTGCTCATGCACACGCTTGGCCACGACTTCGTGCCCGACCCCATCCACGCCGGGGGGCTCAGGTACCATGGCATGGCGCCCTCCCTCAGCCTCATGGTGAACGAGGGGGAGATCGGGGTTAAAGCCTACAACCAGATCGAGGCCTTCGACGCCGCCTCCCTCTTCGCGAGGACCGAGGGCATCGTGCCAGCGCCGGAGCCGTCCCATGCCATCAAGGCCGTCATCGACGAGGCCATCCGCTGCAGGGAGACGGGGGAGGAGAAGACGATCCTCTTCCTACTCTGTGGCCACGGCCACTTCGACATGAAGGCCTACGACGACTACCTGACCGGCAATCTAGAGCCCTTCGAGCTGCCCAAGGAGAGGATCCAGGAATCTATCGGCAGGTTGAAGGGGCTCTACCCCTGGCTCGACAAGTAGCCAGACCGTTTCCGGAAGATGAGGAGGCGGAAGGCTATGGAGATCGTGCTGTTAGAACTGGCCAGGCTGAAACTACACGAGGAGGTGGACCCTAGGGCGCTCCGGCGGCTAATCCAAGAGATCGAGAGCGACGGAGTCCTCTGGTCCCCCATCATAGTGGACAGGGAGAACATGGTAGTCTTGGACGGCACCCACAGGGTGAACGCGCTTAGGGTCCTGAGATGCCGGTACGTCTGCGTCTACCTGGTCGATTACAGCGACTCAGAGATAGGTGTCGACAGGTGGTTCCGGGCGATACCTGAGTCTCTCGACACTGAGAGGGCGGAGGAGATCGCCGAGGCGCTGGGCATGGAGCTGATACCCTTGGAGTCGAGTAGGCTCAAGGACGTCAGCTACCCGGTGCTCAGACTCAGAGACGGGAGCAGCTTCGCATTCGTCCCCAAACCCGACGCAGTGAACAGCTACGACGCCCTACACGGCTTCGAACGGAGGCTCGAGGCCATGGGGTACACTATGGACTACGACACCGAGACCGACGCTGAGATCAAGCTGACACACGACGCCGTCTCGGCAATACTACAACCACCGGTCCTAGGGAAGGAGCAGGTCGTCGCCACCGCCGTCCAAGGACGTGTCCTCTCCTGCAAGGCAACGAGGCACGTGATACCTGGGCACCCGGTGGGCGTGGACGTGCCATTGACTCTTCTCAGGGACCATGAAATAAACATCGAAGAGGCCAACGCAAGGCTGGCAGAGCTGATACAGCGGAAGAGGACGGAGAACATGCCCCCCGGGACCGTCTGGAGGGGCAGAAGATACGACGAGAACACACGCCTATTCGCCGACGAAGCTGGTCAGGGAACGGGGACGCCCCTGAGATACGACGCTATGTCCACGGAGTTCAGGGGAAGCCTCCCCGGGGAGGAGCCTCCTAACGGGTAAACGAGAACGGAGATACGAAAAATGCAGGATCTGAAGGTAGTTGTGAAGGAGATCAAGGGCTTCTGCGACACCATAGAGGTCGGAGACTACTTCATCGTCAGGGGAGGGAGAATAAGCATCCCAGAGGGCCACTTCTGCTACTGGGCCCTCAACAGCATCATCCCTCTCCTGCCGGCGAAGCAGAGGAAGCTCGACGAGTCGGACGACTGGATGCCCACGACGTGGGAGGTCCAGTGCCCGGACCCCAAGGGGATGGTCATCATGCAGATGATCCCCATCGATCCCGAGTGAGACGGGACACAGACCCCACTTTTTTTTCCATTTAATCGGATGAAACCGCTATCAGCGAAGCCGTTCAAGGATATTGAACGTTTATTCAAAATTATAGGTTTTTAACGTGAACGAGCCCATTTATCAATATGAACATGAGGCTCAGAGAGGCATCAACGGTACTGGCAGTCATCTTTCTCCTCTCGTTCCAAACGATCACCTGTACGGCTGACTTAGTCCCCTTAAGCATCGAGGAGATGACGGGGATGGCCGATGTCATACTGATCGGTACCATAGAGGAGGTTCACCACTGCACGGCCTCCTTCGACGCAATTCCCATCATGCACAGGCAGGTGAAGGTCTCGGTGGATAGGTACCTGAAGAACCCACTGGAGGCCGAGACGGTCACAGTGGTCGCCCGCGGGGCCACTGTGGGAAACACTTCGATGTGGGTGGAGGACATGCCCGAGTTCGAGGAGTCTGAGATGGTGCTCCTCTTCCTACGGGATGACCCTTGGTTCCTTGACGAGAATCCCCAGGGCTTCTATCAGGTTGTGGGAATGTGCCAGGGCAAGTTCACCGTGGGCTCAGACGGCGCCGTCAACAAGCCTGGGCAGGTGATTGAGGACGGTTCAAGCGTCGGTGAGATAGAGTTCAAGCTGGGTGCGAGCTCCCCGTCCAGAAACCTAGTCTTTCCCGTAGTCGTCGCCCTGCTCAGCCTCGGAGTCGTTTACGTCTTT
>DATLAV010000180.1:0-3957 GCA_035527235.1 Patescibacteria group bacterium
GATCGAGAGGGCGGAGACCGAGATACTGCTG
Source organism: Patescibacteria group bacterium (assembly GCA_035527235.1). Taxonomy (GTDB): domain Archaea; phylum Thermoproteota; class Bathyarchaeia; order TCS64; family TCS64; genus BS750m-G28. The sequence continues at coordinate 32 of DATLAV010000180.1, forward strand.
GTGACGACGACGCGAGACCTTCACCGGCTCTCTCTCTGGGGGATAGATGACAGGTTCAGGGCCCTGAGGACCCAGGGTAAGCGGGTCAGGGTGCTCACCCAGATCGATGAGGAGGGGATCGATGACATTGAGCATTACCTTGACTTCGCGGAGGTCCGCCACTTCGACCTACCCTCCTCGGTCAGGTTCGCGATAATCGACGAGCGTGAGGCCCTCACGACGGCAGCCCTCGACGACTCCATGAGTATGACGACCCGGGCTGACACCGGGATCTGGACCGACGCATCGAGCTACGTTATGGCGATGAGGATCTTCTGTGAAACAGTCTGGGGCCTGATCCCGGAGGCGTCCTCCATCATTCAGTATCTGAGGACCGGGAGGGTGCCTCAAGAGATCAGGACATACACCTCCAATGAGGAGTTCAGGAGAACATTCAGGCGCCTCATCGAGCGTAGCGAGAGAAGGGTGGACATCATGGTCAGGAGGATTAGGAACATCCCTATGACCACCGAGGAGCTCCTCAAAATGAGGGGAAGGGGAGTGAGAATAAGGATCCTCACCAAGGTGGATCTGGAGAATGTCGACGATCTCATCGAGCTCCCGGATCAGATCGAGGTGTTGCACAATAACGCTGACACCGATCTCGGACTGCTCCTGGTCGACGGGAGGGATATCCTGCTAAACTTTACCCAGGAATCCATAGAGAGGTCTGTCTGGTCCAACATGATAGCATACGTGGAAACCATGACCCAGGTTTTCGAAGACTACTGGAGGACCGGAGAACTCCTGCAGGTTAAATTGCTGGACCTCATGGAGAAACAGAGCTATACAGAGATATCTGGAACTATAATCAGAAGGTTGAAAGAGAACAATTGGACCTTGGAAGCCCCGGGCGCCTTGATGGACGCATTAGGCACGGAATACATCTTTGACATCACCGCCACCAACCCTGAGCGTCACGACGTACGGTTCTGCATCGACATTATGAAGGGGGGAAACGCCTACAACAAGATCTTCGAGATGACGGCTAAGCTCACAGACCTCGAGTCGGTCCACATGATACTCGCGTCGATGAAGCCCTACACCGAGGCTGAGGAAAGGCTGGCTGGCCTCTACGGCATCAAACTAGTCCACGCTGAGACCGCCGAAGAGCTCGCATCAAGGATAGAAACCGAGGCGCCCACAGATATTTGACAGAATTTTCTAAAAAATAGTTATTATTATAAGTATGAGGATACAAAAACTAAGATGCTATGCTCCTGAGCGAGGAACTGACCAGTTTTATACAGCAAATTCAGCCTAAGAACCATATATTGCTATTCTATGACACCAAAAAGAGCAAGCGGGAGATCCTTTACAGTTACCTCTCAGACGGGTTGGCTAAGGGGAAAGGGATTATCTACATCTGCTCGGATGAGGGCCCCGAGGAGGTTAGGAGGGGCATGCAGGCCTTCGGCATCGACGTGGAGCCCAACGAGAGGGCCGGGAACATCATCATCAAGAACTTTAACGAGTGGTACATCGTGAACGGAAAGGCCGAGAGCCTGAGGATCATCAGCCGCTGGAACGAGGCCTTCAGGAGGTTCAGTGAGAGGGGGCTTGGATTGAGGGCGACAGGCGAGGTCTCATGCTTCTTCAGGGAAGACAAAGTGAGGGAGCTCCTCAGGTACGAGTACGCCCTCCAGAAGGTGTTGCCCTTCGCGTTCGACGCCATATGCGCCTATGATGTTAACACCATAGTCAGGACGGGGTACACCGATATGATCATGCCCCTGGTGAGGGCTCACGGCAAGGCGATCTTCGCGTCTAAGAGCGGCAGCATGATACTTGAGCCCGAGGACGTCGAGGACACCGACATCGAGAAGCTGCTCGAGATAGAGATCTGATCGGACTGTTTACTCCGCCTTCTTCTGCCTCTCCCTGTACTCCTTCTCTCTCCTGTACCTATCCTCGGCAAACTCGGGGCCTCTCATGATCACGGTGAAGTCCCCGGGGTCGAACCTAAAGAACGCCTTCTGGGAGAGCTTTTTCAGGGTCTCCGTGTGGCGCCTCTCGTCGTCCCTCAGCTTCTTCACCATCTCGTTGAGGGCTTGGTTCTCCCTTATCCAGATGTTATTGAGGATCTGGTCGGCCCTCTCAATGGCCCCCTCCTCGAGCCTCACGTGCCTCCTGATGCCCTCAAGGAGTTCAGGCTTATCCTCGGAGAGGACGTCCTCCCCCTCCAGCACCTCTATGGCGGCCTGGCAGATCTCGATGTGCTTCCTGGAGTCAAGCTGGATCATTCGGAGCAGGTGACCCACCACCTTGTTCCTGACCTCGGGTGCTATACTCTCGTAGAGGGCCACGAGCTCCCCCTCGACTTGCAGCTGCTCCCTAAGGAGGTAGAGGGCGGCCTTCCTCTCGTTCTCCTCCCTCTCCCTGATGGGATCTAGAGTGCTCATCTTAACTCATTGAACGAGGAGGATCGAGGATAGATAATGTTTACTCAGAGCTGACCGGTCCGACCCCCCTCTGAACGTTGAAGCGGCACTGGAAGAGTTATCAAACACGGCGTGCACGTCTCCAGCAAAGGAGGAATCAACGTGTCAAAGGAGGTAATAAACATCTCAAGCGGTCGGAAGCTGCCCTTCTCGTCGGCTGTCCGAGCGGGAGACTTCATCTTCCTGTCGGGCCACGCCGGGATGCGGGACGACGACGGCAACCCGCTTGAGACAGTGGAAGATCAGACGAGGAAAACCCTAGAGAACATTAGCAAGACGCTCAAAGCAGCTGGCGCCTCCCTGGACGACGTGGTGAAGGTTACGGTATACCTAGGCGACCAGGGCCACTTCTCAAGGATGAACGAGGTCTACGGAACCTTCTTCAAGGAGGACCTGCCCGCGAGGTCCACGTGCATAACAGGCCTCGCCGTCCCCAACATGCTTTTGGAGATGGAGTGCGTCGCCTACAGCCCGCGTCGATGAGGGCACCTACCTCGTAAGACTCGATATTTTTTTCACTCACCGCCGATAGAGTACAGGCATGGCTTCCGACGTTCAACGCTTTGGAACCGCAACCGTGGCGAGGGCACGCAGCTCAGATGACCTGAGGAGGCTCTTGGACGATCCCTGGCTTCAGGGAGATACCGTCATCGTTAAGCCAAACTGGGTCACGACAGACCCGGGCGCGTTCACTGACTGCGGGACCATGAGGATGCTCCTCGAGGCTCTGGACTCCAGTGTAGTCGTCGTGGAGGGGCATCAAGTGGTCAGGTGCCTCAGCGACGTGGAAGACGGGTTGCCGTTTAATATCATGAGCAGGGAGCATGACTGGCATTGGCTTCATCGTGGCGGCTGGAACTATATTGCAGAGAACGATGACTGGGACTGGTTTAAGGAAGGCCCCCACTGGGATCATCTGAGGAAGCTCGACAGGGAGTTCATGGATGAGAAGGGTTTCTCCGACCTCTTCAACGAGTTAGGGGCCGAATATTTCAACGTCACCGATGAGATATGGAGTGGGAGGACAGTCGACCCCGCCGTCATCAAGGGAGCCGTCGAGTCCAGGTTCAGGCCCGTCTTCGATGAGAGGCTCTACGGGTTCGTACCCAAGGCCCTCTACGAGCTGAGGGGCTCCACGCTCATCAGCTTCACCAAGATCAAACAGTACGCCACGTTCACCATGAAGAATCTGTTCGGCCTCGTCCCCGACCCGATCAGGGCGTGGTGGCACGGGCCCAAGAACAGCAGGTTCGACGACAGCATCGTCGGCATCAACAAGGTCTACGAATCTCTCTTCAACGTCTACGGGATCTGCGAGGCTCTGAGGAGGACGCCCATCGTGAATCCGGAGGGAAAAATCAAGATCCCTGGATACACGTATGACGTCGTCGAGGACATCGGCATGGTCGCCTTCGGCAGGGACCGGGTCGCGCTGGACGCCGTTAT
>DATLAV010000181.1:0-15517 GCA_035527235.1 Patescibacteria group bacterium
TGCCATTTAAAAACCTCTTGATAACTTCGTGCTCTAAGCGTTCCTCTTTGTCTCTAACGATTATGTATATAAATATTGATGAATGAGGGGGGCTCAGGACTTCTTGTTCCCCACGTAACGCCGGTGGGGGATGAGCCTTCCGGGAATTATCAGGAACGCCGTCAGTGAACTGATGAAGCACATGGCGAGTTGGAAGGGCGTCAAGGGGACGACCTTGAATATCGTGTTTAGAGCCGGCGTATAGAGTATGATTATCTGGAGCAGTATTGATACCGTTACGGAGATGAAGAGCATCTTGTTCTCGGTCCAGCTCTTCAAGCCTTGACTGAGCACATGATGGGTCTCCGACCTACTCTGGTAGGCGAGGAAGAACTCGAAGAACACGATACATGTGAAGGCCACTGATCGGGCTTGGATCGCGCTGCCTGTGGTGGCGTAGGTGTACATGAAGGGGACAAAGTCCGATATGAAGTCGACGAGGGCTGCAAAAATGATGAACCTGTAGAACCTGTTGAGGACTCCCTCGTTAGGGTCCCGGGGTGGGTACTTCATTATGTCCGGGTCGGCGGGGTCGATGCTGAGGGCAACGGCGGGGAGGCCGTCCGTGACCAGGTTGATCCAGAGAATGTGGATTGGAAGGAAAGGCAGAGGTAGGCCCAGCAGGGTCACCACGGTTATCTCAATAAACTCGTCGAAGTTGGAGGCCATCATCAGCCGTAGGTACTTGGTGACGTTGTCGTAGATCTGGCGTCCACCCTGGACTGCCTTGACTATGGTGGCGAAGTTGTCATCCTCGAGCACCATGTCAGAGGCCTCCTTGGTGACGTCCGTTCCCTTGATACCCATGGCGACGCCGATGTCTGCCGCTTTGAGTGCGGGGGCGTCGTTGACGCCGTCCCCGGTCATGGCTACGATGTGACCGTTCCTCTTCAGGGACTGGGCTATGCGCATCTTGTGCTCGGGTGAGACCCTTGCGAAGACTCGGACATCCTCGATGACTCTGTCGAGCCCGTCATCATCTATGTCCTCCAGCTGCCCACCCGTCATCACGGAGGTGGGGGTCTCCTCATCGAGAATGCCAATCTCCCTGGCGATGGCCACGGCGGTGAGCCTATGGTCTCCCGTTACCATGACAGTTCGAATGCCAGCCTGCTTACAGACCTGGATGGCGGAGGGGACCTCCTCCCTGGCGGGGTCGATCATCCCGACGAGGCCTACAAAGGTTAGGCCAGATTCAATCTCCTCCATCTCGAACTCGTCTTGTTCCGCGGGCACCGTCTTGTATGACATGGCAAGCACTCTTAGGGCGTCAGTGGCCATGTACTGCATCATGTCCAGTGCATGCTTCCTGTCAGCATCGTTGAGGGGCCTTGTCGCCCCGTTTTCCAAGATGTTGATGCTTCTCGATAGAATGACCTCTGGGGCGCCCTTGACGTAAGCTACCTTCCCCCCCTCGGGCGTGCTGTGGATCGTGCTGAACATCTTCCTCGTCGAGTCGAAGGGAAACTCCCAGATTCTGGGGTATTTATCCTTGATTTCCTCGTTGAGGCCGGCCTTGACGCCAAGCACATTTAAAGCACCCTCTGTGGGGTCTCCGAATATGACCCAGTTGCCGTCATTCTCCTGGAGGTGCGAGTCGTTGTTGAGGTATCCGATCCTGATCAGGTGGTCGAGGTCATCATCGTCATCTCTCTTGGGGTAGATGGTCTCGTCACCCATGAGGAACTCCCCCGAAGGATTATAACCTGTTCCTGTGACGTGTATCACAGTGTCTCCCACGGTGATACTCTTAACGGTCATCTCGTTCCTTGTGAGAGTTCCAGTCTTATCGGAGCAGATCACCGTCGTACTCCCAAGGGTCTCCACCGAGGCAAGCTTTCTCACAATCGCCTTCTGACGGGCAATCCTCGAGACCCCGAGGGATAGGGTGATTGTGAGTACTGCGGGTAATCCCTCCGGGATGGCGGAGACAGCGAGGCTAACGGAGGTCATGAACATGGTCTCCAGGTCGAACTTGTGTACAAATACGCCGATCAGGAATACCCAGATGCACAGGATGACGCTGATGGCTCCCAGCTGGCGGCCCATCTTCTCCATCTTCTGCTTGAGGGGAGGCTCCTCTACCACTATCGACTGGACCATACCCGCGATCTTTCCGAACTCGGTGTTCATCCCTGTCTCGGTCACGACAGCTGTGGCCCGTCCACCGGTGACCACTGTGCCCGTGAAGACCATGTTCTTCCGGTCCCCAATGCTCGTGTCGGGGTCCAGTACACGCTGTTGCTTCGTGACGGGGGTTGACTCACCGGTGAGGGCTGCCTCGTCGAGCTGTAGGTTCGCCGCTTCGAGGAGCCTGGAGTCAGCGGGTACACGGCTCCCCGCCTCGAGGAGGATGATGTCGCCAGGCACAAGGAGCTTGGAGTCGATGGACTGCTCCCGGTTGTCCCTGAGTACGAGCACGTGGGGTGAGACCATCTTCTTGAGGGCCTCCACGGCCTGCTCGGCCCGGTACTCCTGGACGAAGCCCATTATGGCGTTCATGACGACTATGAACATTATGACATATGTATCGGTGAAGGGCTCGCTTTTACGCCATGATATGTACGTGCTCACCGCTGCCGATAAAATGAGAATGACCACGAGGACGCTCTTGAACTGCCCAATGAACAGATCGAGTGCTGTTACCTTCTTCTCCTCTCGGAGCTCATTCGGACCGAAGCGATCGTATCTTTCCTGGGCTTCTGATTCACTGATTCCTTTTCTCGTAGTTCCAAGAGATTCCAGAACGGTATCTATTTCCTCCGCATACCAGGCTTTTTTCTCCACATGTACCACCGAGCTTGATGAATTCTATCAGGTCTATGATTCCAGATGATAGGAGTTGGGTAACTTAAATCTTCTTTCTTTCGTTTCAGGATGAGAAAAGGGATATTATCTGATATATCTAAGAGGGGGGTGCCAAATCTGACCTTTTCATCAGTTTTCTGTGTTAGTTGCAGGGGCGTTCTCTATCTTCTTTCTCTCTCGAGTCTCAGTCGTCTCTGCAGGTTCACGTATGTCGAGTAGTCCATGGCTACGCAACACCCTAGCCATATGACTGCGGAGATGGCGAGGGCAGCGGCCAGGTAGTACCAGACCAGGTTCTCCACCATGTGAAGTGAGTTCTATCATATTTATAATAATTATCATTTACTACCACTAAAAGGAGGTCATTTTATCCTAGCTCTGGTATTAACGGTGGCTACTTATGTCGAATAAAAAAAAATGGGCTCAGTTTTAATCTGAAGTTTGTTAATTAAGTGGTAAAAAGGGATTTATCGTCTCTTGTAGACTAGCTTTCCATCCACGAAGGTCATGCTTGTTTTTATCTCATGGATCTCAGCGGGGTTGCAGGTTAGGATGTCCCTGTCAAGCACAGCCATGTCCGCTAGCTTCCCCGGTTCTATGGAGCCCTTGATGTCCTCCTCCTTGGTGATGTACGCGCCGTTCCAGGTGTAGACCCTGACGGCGTCCATCACAGAGATGGCTTGGTTCTGGCTGAGATCCTGTCCGGTCTCGCTGGTCCTGTTGACGCAGACGTGGATACCCTCCATCGGGTTGGCGGAGCAGACAGACCAGTCGGCGTTTCCACTGGCGACGATACCCATCTCCTTGAAGGTCTTCATGGGCATGTATCTTTTCATTCTCTCCATCCCCATGAACGCCCTGTGCTGATCTCCTAGCTCCCATCCGAATCCGACGCTCGTCGACGATGTGACGCCAAGCCTCACCATGTGCTCAAGCGCCTCCTTTGTCGGTAGGCTACAGTGCTCAAGGCTGTGCCTCACATCCTCCCTCGGGTTCTGGTTGTGGGCGACCTCGATGGCGTCCAGGAAGAAGTCAATGCCCCTGTCGCCTATGGCGCCGATGCCACATCTCATCCCAGCGTTATGTAGCTTGACGACAACCGGTGCAAAGTCCGTCAGCGCTTCCCCGTTCGCCATCTGCTCGTTGCTGTATCCATGTATCACGCCGATGTTGTCCGGGGTAGGATAGTTAAGGTAGGGTTCGTAGACGGCGCAGTTACCTGCGCTCATGCTACCGTCGTGGCCCAGCTTGATGCCGGCGAACTTGAGGTGTTCGTTACCGAAGCCGCTCTGGAGGCCAGCCTCAACCGCGATGTCGACGGCCGCTTTGTATCTTTCATCCCTCTCGTAGTGCCGGCCCATACTAGGGGCGCTGACGAGGTAGCTGTTCCTGAAGAGAAACTCACCATCCCGTAGTAGCTCTTGGTAGAGGGGGAGGTAGTCCATCGGGGCCCCAGGCTCCTGTATGCTCGTGATGCCCCAGGATAGGAACAGCTTGATCGTGTTCCTGATTCCCTCCTTCATCTCATCCCAGGTGAGAAGGGGCTCCTGAGCGATGAGCTTGCTGACGGGCTGGGCCCCGAGCTCTCTCAGGTTCCCGAGGGGCTCCCCCGTCTCGGGGTCCCGCTCGATGAGGGAGGGAGGCGGGGGATCCGGCGTGTCCTTGGAGATGCCCGCGAGTTCCAGGGCGAGGCTGTTCACCCTTATTCCGTCGTGGCCTCCCTGCCTCGTGACCGAGATGGGATGCTCCGTGGACGCCTTGTCAAGATCGTATCGGTTGGGGAAACGCTTCTCCGCCAGCTTCGACTCGTTGTATCCGTATCCCTGAATCCACCGACCCGGTGGAAACGTCTCAGCCTTCTTCCTGAGCTCCTCGATGAGGGCGCCCATGGTCCTGACGTACCTCAGGTCAACGCGCCTGACGTTCCTAGCCCCCGAGCTGAAGTGGACGTGGGTGTCAACGAAGCCTGGGGTCACCGTCTTCCCCTCCATGTCGATGACCTCCGTATACTCGCCAATCGCGGCCTTCACCTCCTCATTCGAGCCAACCAACAGGAACTTGTTGTCCTTGCACGCCACCGCCTCGACAATGGAGTCGTCGGAGTCCATCGTGATGAACTTCCCGTTGAGAAGCACAAGGTCCGCGAAGAGCTCTTCAGGTAATGCTCCTTTAGCTCCCAATAATTACACCAATTAATGTTTTCCAAATATATTTAATAGCTTGTCATTAAACGAGGGGATAAAAATCTTTTATACCCCAAACGATGGACGGGGACTGATGCGGTATGTCCCTCGACATGTGGCAGGGCGCCGAGCAGGAGTTCGCGGCGGGCTCCGAGCCCATCGGCCTCTTCGAAGCATTAGGGGATCGAGGCGTCTTCGTCTTCAGGCCGTCCAATAACATCCCTCGAGCGTACCTGATGAACGGGGGTGTCTGCTACGTCCACTCTAACCTGTTCGAGGTCTGCACCCCCGAGTGCCGGAACTCGAGGGAGCTCGTCGCCTATGAGAAGGCCATGGAGGCATACGCACGCCTCGCCTCATGGGCATTGGAAGAGGAGACCGGCAACCAAGTCCACCTTTACAAGACGAACATCGCCTCCGACCTCAAGGAAGAGGTGAGGTACACAACCGTAGGAGCCCATGAGAACTATCTCGTGAAGAGGGCCCCCCTCGTGGACCAGATGGATAAGCTCGTGCCCTACCTCGTCCTGAGGCAGCTCCTCTTCGGTGTGGGAGGATACGTGGATGGCTCCTACATGATCTCCCCAAGGGCCATCTTTCCTAAGAAGGTCTACTCTGAGACCAGCACTGACTACCCTATCATGAGCACGCGGGACGAGCCCCACGCGGATGAGGACTATTTCAGGGTCCATGTCGTCAACGGCGAGGGAGCCAGAAGCGAGTACACAACTTTCCTAAAGTTCAGCTTAACGTCATATGTCCTCAGAGCCCTCCAGGAGGGGCATATACGGCGGATGCCCAAGTTAGAAGACCCCATAGGGGCTAATCTGGAGTTATCGCGTAACCTGGCGGGAGACTGGGAGGTCCAGCTATCGGATGGACGGAGTATTGGGGCTGTAGATTTCCTTAAGGCGTATTACATTGACGGCATCGAGAGAATGTTTTCGAGCACGGGGGCCGACGAACGGGACACCGAAGCCCTCGATGAAGCGAAATGGGTGCTAGGCAAACTGGAAGGGGGGTTCCTCGAAGATCTCGACACCTCACTTGAATGGCGGATCAAGTACAGCCTCATCGAGGAGGGGCTCACTGAGAACTTCCATATTGAGGACGGCCTCGACGACGTCGTCGCCAGAGAGACGGCAGCCTACCAGTACACGGCTGTCACCGATCCCTTCTTCGAGGAGCTCGTCGAGAGAAGAGGGATCAAGCGAGTGGTCTCCGAGGAGGAGGTCATAAACGCATTCTCGAATCCGCCAAGAGAGAGCAGAGCAGGCCTGAGGGTTGCCCTCGCAAGGCGTTTTGAAAATGACCTTGACACGTTGAGCTGGTCGTACCTAAAACTGAGGAAGGGGTTCAGGCGGATATCCTATAACTTCGAGAGCCTTGAGGGGTGGGACGAGAGCGCGATTGACCGTGCCGTCGAGGACGTCGAGTCATTGTTGAGATCCGAGTGATCTGTTAGAGAGCCCCTTACCAAACATTATATCTCAAAAGTGTTATCTGTGAAGACCTAACTGTTCCCGTATCAACACTCCGCTTCAGAAAGGTGCCTGTATTGATGGAGAAAAAGATACGAGGCGTCGAGCAGGAGCTCGCGATTAACTCAACACCCTCGCTCCCATCCAGCTCCCTGGTACACCTGGTTGGCCTGGCCATCGAGGAGCTGAAGGTGAGAGGTCTCGTGACTAACGTGAGGGTGGAGGAAGAGCGCCTCGACTATTTGGCACTCAACGGCTCTAGAGTCTATAACGATATGAGCCATCTCGAATTATCGACACCCTCTTACAACACGCCCCTTGAAGCGGTGATCTATGATAAGGTCGCTGAGCTCTTCACCTACTACGCGGTCAAGGGTTTGAAGGGATACTTCAAGGAGATAAACGCCTACAAGAACAACGTCTCCAACGTTCCGAAGGGGAACGGGGTCGACCCCTGGTGGGCCGTCTCCTACTCGACCCACGCCAGCATCCTCATGGACAGGTCGGTGTGCAATCTCGGTGTGTGGGGGTGGGTAGAGGAGGCCCTCGTCCCCTTCATCGTGACCCGGCCATTGCTTACTGGCGGTGGTGACATGGTTCCGTCATTGAAAGCGGGGGGGTTCAAGCGGGGAGTCAAGGGTGTAGGAGGCGACACCCTAAGCTACGTGATATCCCCTCGGGCCTTCTTCATCAAGCGGATCTCCTCAAACGACACCGTCGACGCCCGGGGCCTCCTTAACCAGAGGGACGACCCCCACGCCGACCCAGAGAAGTACTGGAGGCTTCACGACATCCACTTCGAGGGGCTCAGGAGCCCGTACCAGATCTACCTCCGGGACTGCCTCGAGACCCTCGTGATGACAGCCTACGAGAGAGGATACCTAAAGAATCCGCCTAAACTGGCCGACCCTGTGAACGCTATTAAGGAGCTTTCAGGAGACGTCGAGGCATGTCAATGGAAGATCGAGCTGGCGGACGGGAACAGGGTCGACGCCGTCTCGGAGATCCTTGAGGGCTTCTACCTTGCGGGTGTTGAGGAGATGTTGAGGCAGAACGAGATCACCGAGACGGATAAGATGGGCTTCAACCTCGTGGAGGCAACGCTCCACGGCTTGGGGGAAAGGCGCCTTGAATACTTCCTCGACGGCTTGGACTGGGTAACGAAAAAGATGTTGATCGAGGAGTACGCTAATGGGGATTTGGAGAACAGCCTCGCGATCTGCAATCAGTTTACGCTCATCGATGACAGCGTTCTGAAGTACTTGGGTGAGGAAGTGCCCAGTGAACAGGTTTACACTACCTTCAATTTAGAGGACGCCATGGAGTTCGCTAGGGACGCGATACCAATAGTTGACTGGCCAGTGCTGGCCTCGCAGATAGCGAGATCCCTGAGAAATGGCCCTGAGGGGACGAGGGATTACCTGCGTGCCCTGGTGGCGCGGGAGTTCCCGTTCCTCCTCAGGTCGGTGGAGTGGGAGAGGATCAACTTCAAGAGCATGACCATCAACCTCCCGGAGCCGTTCGGCTTCAATAGGGCGATGTGTGGGGACCTTGAGGCTAAGACCGAAACCTACGCTACCTTCGCGCAGGCCCTGCGGAAGATTAATGTCGACGAACGCTCATTCACGTTGAGTCCCGTGGATGACCACGAGTTTGAGGATCAGGGGAGAGTCGGAGGGGTTAATTAATGGATGAGGAACGGAAAGGTGGCGAGAGCTTGTTCCCCTCGTTCAAGGCGAGAAAGCTGAAAAAAGAAAAGATCGTGATACGAAAGGTGCATTCGAAGGTCGTTGCACCTCCGGGTGAATGAGGGTATATCAACTTTCCATATTGTGGGGACTCTTCTTATGATATCTAGCTCCCGTATGGTTTTTTCAGGAACTCCAGTATCTCGAGGATGTAGCCCTCGGGATCTCTAAAGAGTAGCGTCTTCATCTCTAAGTAGCTGGCGTCCTGAGGGGGCTGGAAGATGTCGACACCGTGCTCCTTTAGGCGCTCGTGCCAGGCTTCGATGTCGTCTACTACGACGGAGATCATGAGGGGTTTGTCCTCCGTTGGTTTGATGGAGCCCCTGTTGCCATCTACTATCCCGATGTGGGAAGAACCTGTGACCCGGTATACCTTGGCGAAGTCGACGTCGATGACCTGCTCAAAGCCCATGACCTCGCTGTAAAACTTTGCTGCCTTGTTCAGATCCTTATAGTATGTGAAGGTGATCAGCCCTTCAATGTCTGGTATAGTCAATATAATCAGGACAGTATCGTGGGGACTTGGTAAAAAAGGGTGTTAGTGCTTGGTGGTTAGATGGAGATCCTGTATCTATCTGTGAGCTCCTGCCTCTTCCCCTCGTTCCACCCTGTGACGTCTGAGTAGTAGCCCGTGATCCTGCTCCACCAACGGACTTTGCTGCCTCCACAGGTCGGGCAGTTGTCCAAGAGACCAGCGGAGGTGGTGTTGCACGTGCTGCAGACCGTTAAATCCTTTGTGTAGGTGAAGTAGCCTATCTGGCTGTGGCGTGCGATCCTCTGCGTAAGCTTGTAGAGGGCCTCGGGATCCGAGGCAGATTCACCTAGCCATGCGTGGAAGATGTTGCCCCCGCTTAATATGGGGAAGAACTTGTGTTCGATGTCGATCTTTTTTCCGAGGGAGATATTGGCGCCTACATATGTGTGTGTTCCATTGCTGTAGTAGACGGGGAGGTCTCTCTGTCCCTTCAATAGAGCGGTCGCCTGCTCTATATCTCCCTTGATGACGGTCCTAGAGCTCCTGTTGTATTTGGGGGAGACGAGGTCTTTGATGGCGAAGGTCTGAACTGTACTCTCCGCGGGTGTCCTTGCCAGCATGATCTCCATGCCGGTCTTCATCTCCAGTCCCTTCCTGTACTTCTCCATGTCTAGGAGGAGGCGGATAGCCAGCTTGACGGCGTCCTCAGTCTCATGGAGCTGATTACCCGTGAAGTACTGGACCATCTCGTTCATGCCCACGACGCCGATGACGTATACCAGTTCATCGAAGTCTACGGCCGAGGGTCCCTTGTTCCCTGTTCGAGGATCCCGGGGATGCTGAGTTGCGAAGGGGATCATGTCGTTCTTGATGGATCTGTCCATCCACATCCTCTTGGCTTTGAAAACCTCCACCGCCAGCCTCATGTTCTCCTTGGCGGCGGCGAGTAGCTTATCGTAGTCGCCATTGGCTCTGTAGGCGAGGCGGGGCATGTTGATGCTGACAACTTGCCAGCCGCCCATGCTGAAGTGCTGTCCGTCCTGGAAGTAGAGCTTCTCCTCGAAATGTTCATCCGTCTCCGGGGTGTTAGAGAACTGGTAGGCACAGCACTGGTAGCAACTGATCCCCTTGCCGTAGCCTCTGTAGGGTGGCAGCATGTTATCGAAGTAGGGAGCGCCGAACTTTCCGACGGACTCGTGGACCAGCATCCAGAGGTCGTCATATTCGGGCTTGAAGAACTCGGGGCTGACATAGTTTTCATTTTTGGGGAAGTTGAAGGGCTTGCCCCAGTAGTCCCCCTCCAGAGCCACCTCGTTGAGGGCTCTGAAGAAGGTCTGCACCTCGTCCTCGTAGTTACCGTAGACGTCTGGGCCCACCTTGCCCCTCATCACCACGGGGACATCCTGCCAGATGTCGGGGACTCCCATGGGGAGCTGGATGTTGCTGAATACGAGCTGCCCGCCCCTAGTTACGTATGTCTGGGTGAGTTCGTAGAACATCATCTGAGCCAGCTGCTTCACATCCTTGTACTTCATCCCCCTCATGAAGGGCGCTAGGAACAGGGTGTAAAACATGAAGCCCTGGCCGCCACTGAAGTTGGTCTGGCCCGCCGCCAGCACCTTGACGCTGTGCAGTATGGCGACTTCGGGCTGTTTAGCCGGCCCCGCCACGCTGCTCTGGAACCCCTTCCCGTCGGGGAGGAGACCGTAGTAGAGGAAGTATCGGAGGTCCCAATCCTGGCAGAAGGGCCTGCTGCCGAAGTATTCCAGCGTGTGAATGTGAATGTCCCCCTGGTGGTGGGCCGTGGCCAGGTTCGGTGGCATCAGGAGCAGGTACTCCTCCTTACTGAGGCGATCAGCCTTTTTCTTATGAACCGTCTCCGGGTTGGGCTGCAGGTTAGCGTTCTCCTTCGCCTCGAAGCCTCCGCCTGTGTCTATCTGGTATGCATCGTAGACGGGGGCGCCTACACGGGTCAGCAGGTTCCTGTAGATGGCGAACTCGGGGATCTCCTCCGCCCATTCGAGGAGGATGTTGTTGGTCATCTCCCTTACCATCGGGCCGCTGACGAACTTTGGCTTGGAGAGTCTTACTCTTCTCTCCACCTCGTCCGATATCTTTTCGGCGTAGAGGTTGCTTATCGGTTCAAGCTCGAATATGGTCTTAGCCAACTGGGTTTCTCTTTCAAGCTGCTCAACTATCATGCCCTTGTCCCATGGGACTAGATAGCCGTCGGTTGTCCTGACCATGGGCATGCCCTTGTAGCGCCGCTCTGATTTGTAGAACTTGTTTAATACCGTCTGACTTTCCGATTTTTTCCTTCTCCTAGCCAATTTCGAGCATCCCCTTTACTTTACTTACATCTAAAATATCTTCGTGGAATAACTCCTCGGAGGATGCTATGGCTTCACCCAGCTCTAGTATTGGGGGGTTACCAAACATATTTTTCATGATAAATTCCAGTTGAGTTTCCGTGTCGAAGCTCTTCACATCATAATTTATTCCCTTTTCTGATAGCCACGCCTTCAACTTTTCGCACTTGGGACAGTCGGGAAGGGTGTAGACCCGTGGGATAGCATCAACCAAATCCATAGACGTTCTTTGCCTCCGATGGAGAACAGTAATCGAGATGACTCTTATTCACAATTATCGTTTAAAAGTATAATCATTTCTTTTATAATACTTCGGAGTATTAATTTATTAAATCATTAAGTATAGTCATTATTTGACCGATATGTCTCAATTATTTGTAATAATATTCTTTATTATGGTCATTTTCAATAGCGTTAAATATTCCAGCATCTTAGAGTTCTTACGACCTTAATCGCCCGGTGGACGTGTTTGACTGTCATTATATGTCTCGTTGGCACCCATTTCCAGCGTCCCTTCGACGGCATCAGGTATTGGAGCAGGCAGCAGGGAATCACCAAGCTCTACCTGCTCTTCAGTAACGTCGAGGCAGAGGATGAGACGTCAATCTTCTCTTACATGTCCAGGGTTAACGCTGAGAACCTTAGGGATCGGCTGGAGATCATGGAGCCCATCATGGTGGGCTACGATCCGATGGATCACAGGAACTCTTTCCGCTCCATTTACAAGATTCTGGCGCAGGCGAGGGAGGACGGCGAGGAGGCACTCATCGACATCACGTCGACGACGAATCTCACCCAGGGAGTCGCCCTAACCATCGCCCTAATGTTCAGAAACGCCCGTGTCTACACCGTTCCGTCGAAACAGCCCGCTTGGTACGTTAACGGTAAGATCGGGGATAAAAAATTCGAGAACTGGTTCCAGACCGCCAGGAACCAGCCAAGCATCGATCCCATAGAGATCAGCCTACCAGGGTATCGCCTTGAGCCTCACACGAAACATGAGGAGAGGGAGTGGGAGGTCGAGAAGAGGGTGCTTAAGCTTCTCCGGGAGAACGGGGGTGAGGCCGAGTCCATCAGCGACATCATCAGGTGGTTTGGCTACAAGGCTGCGAGCTCGACGTTGAGGAACAGGTTCAGCCGCATCGTGAACAGGCTTGAGCTTAAGGGCTTCGTAGCGGCTGACAAGGGCTCGAAGATGAAGTTGATCAGCCTCACGGATTTTGGGGCCATCTTCGCCGAAGCACTTTCGGACCTCGCCGAGGTATAACTTGCCTCGGGTGGCCATCTCAGCTGTTGATAGTAGCGCCATAAGTTCCCGCTTCCTTGAACCCCCAAGTTACCCCAAACCCGTAACATGAGAGAGACCCTGAGAAGGCTATAATACTGAGTATTATTGTCGCCAGAGCCCTTTCAGAAATGTGTGAAGGAGGTCTAGGCGCCTCGGTTATGTTTTTATCTCGCTCACCGGACTTTGTTTATCAATTTGGGGTATTGATCATGAGTCTGCAGGTGACCCTGACGCCCTCCGAGGGAAAGAGGTTGATTGGGCGCGCCATCGCCGGCATGGATGTCGTGCGTAGCGCCATTGAGAATGGCACGGTCGTCGTTGCGACGAGCACGACGACGGCGTACGTCTATGAGGAGTTGATGGGTGAGGAGATCGCGGAGAAGGGGATGTTCACCGCTGGGGTGATCACGGATAGGGGGTGCTGCCTGACCGAGGCGAAGGGGAGGTTCAAACACCGGGTGATCCGGAAGGGAAAAGTTTCTGAGATGACGACCTCGGAGCTGCCGAAGGTTCTGGAGGGGATGGGGCCATCCGACGTGTTCATTAAAGGTGCTAACGCTTTGGACCCGTTTGGCCAGGCAGGGGTACTTCTCGGGGGTGTCGGCGGTGGCACGATTGGGCGAGCCTGGGGCTATATCACAGCTAACGGGATCACGACCATCATCGCGGTGGGGCTTGAGAAGCTCGTTCCCATCTCACTCGCAGATATCGCCCCTAAGACGGGTATCGAGGCCGTCGGTTCCTCACTGGGCATGCCCGTTGGGATGATGGTGGTCGGTGGTAATATCATCACGGAGATGGAGGCCTTGAAGTTGCTGGTTGGCGTTGAGGCCTACCCGATTGCGGGGGGCGGTGTTGGTGGTGGTGAGGGCTCTAAGACGTTTCTCCTGGAGGGTGAGGAGGAGGATGTGAAGGCGGCGTATGAACTCGTCTGCGCCGTGAAGGGGGAGCCCGCCTTGGCGACGAGACTCCGGGACTGCGAGGGCTGTAGCTACAGGTGCCTGTATAGGGAGGGAGTTTAGCCTACCCTCGTTCTTTTTTCCAGGTGTTCGATTTCGTCTGCTCCGTTGAATGAGGCGAAGCTTTCGAGGGTCTCAGTGAGGGCTTCCCGGTAGGCGTCTTTGGGTTTGAACCAGGGCTCGTGCCACGTCGACTGTATGATGAGTGTGGAGTTTGTTCTGTCCATCTTGGGGATTATTCTGCCGACCAGGTGATCGCCGTGGAGGATGGCGAGGTAGTAGTAGCCGTATCTTCTCTTGGCGGCGGGGGTGTAGGCCTCTAGCTTGGCTTCGAAGTCGAAGAGTGTTTCTACTCGTTTCTTGTCCCAGAGGGCGTTGTCGAAGGGGTTGAGGAGGTTGACGTTAGGGCTCGGGGGTTCGGCTTCCAGGTCTTGGGCGCGGTCGGCGTCTCCGGGGAGGCAGTAGTAGGGCTGAGGCTCTCCTTTCACGCTGAATTTGGTGGCGCTACCTTCGGCGGTCATCTCCTCCAGGATGTTGGGCATCTGTTTGCTGTGCTCCTTGTAGAGGGAGTAGTAGGGTGTGTAGTACCATCTTATGTCTGCGGGCTTGACGAGGCCGAGGCTGGCCATGGTGTGGGTGATGTAGAACCTGATGCGTTCGTCCTCGGGGGGCTCCCGGGTGTCCACTCCGGGGGGGAGGACTCTCTCTGCGAGGTCGTAGTGGCGTTGGAAGTTTTCCCTGTGGGAGACGAGGAGGAGGCCGGCGCCGTAGAGGACCTCGAGGGCGACCTTTGCGGGCTTCCAGTCCCACCAGCCCTTGGAGGGGGCCGTCCTCTTGTGCTCGAAGTCCTTGGTGGCGAGGGGGCCCTCCTTTCTCACGCGTTCCATGACCTCTTTGAGGATCTTGGGGTCGACGCCTCCGGCTCGGTTTCCCCATCTCCTGAGCCTTTCCTCCATGTTGGCTTCCCTCTTCTTCATGGGGGTGATGAAGTATCTGTAGTCGTCTGTGGGGATGTAGGAGGCGGCGTGGGCCCAGTACTCGAGGAGGCGGCGGTCCTGGTAGGCGAGTTGGTGGAGGTGTTCCTTGTCGTGGGGGCCGAGCCGGGACCAGAGGGTGAGGTGGTGGGCCCGTTCCACGACGTTGATGGTGTCGATCTGGAGGCAGCCTAGCGTGTTGATGGTCTCGTAGACGTCCTGCTTTGTGGCTTTCGGGGGTTTATCGGTGAGGCCCTGTAGCTGGAGCATGAGCCGTCTGACGGCGTTGCGTGTGACCTCCATGCTGACAGTCTTTGTCTGCATTATGCTTTAAAGAGTCGGTGTCTCATTGAGTTGGGTGAACGATAATGGCTGTGAATCCTCCCTGGGAGTTTAGCAGGAGCGTATTGATCAGGGCGGAGGAGGAGTTGGACCTCGAGTTGGGCTCCCCTCCTGGGGAGAGGCCTATCCATGAGCACATCAAGTACGGCATGTTAGTCCTAGATAAGCCTCCGGGACCGACGAGTCATGAGGTGGTGGCCTGGGTGAAGAGGCTTCTGGAGCTTGATAGGGCGGGGCACGGGGGTACCCTGGATCCGAAGGTGACGGGGGTTCTGCCGGTGGGTCTTCAGGAGTCGACGAAGGTGGTTCAGGCGCTCCTGGAGTCTGGTAAGGAGTATGTCTGCGTGATGCGGACCCATGGCGACGAGGTGGAGGGGCGTGTGGTGGAAACCCTGAGGCTGTTCGAGGGGGAGATCTTTCAGCGGCCTCCGTTGAGGGCGTCGGTGAAACGGAGGCTCAGGACGAGGACTATCTACCGTATCAATTATCACGAGGGGGACGGGAGGAACTGGTTGTTCACGGTGGCGTGTCAGAGTGGGACCTACATCCGTAAGCTGTGCTACGACGTTGGGGAGGTGCTGGGGGCTGGGGCGCATATGCAGGAGTTGAGGAGGATCCGGAGCGGTCCGTTTATTGAGGCTGATCTGGTGACGATGTTCGACCTTGTGGATGCCCTGGATCTCTGGCGGGAGGGGGGTGACGAGGCTGCGCTGAGGAAGCTGGTGCGCCCGATGGAGGACGCGCTGGGGCTGCTGCCGAAGATCTGGATACGTGACTCGGCGGTGGAGGCTGTGTGCAGCGGCGCTGCGTTGACGATGCCCGGGATATTGAGGCTGGAGTCGGGGATCGAT
>DATLAV010000182.1:0-7803 GCA_035527235.1 Patescibacteria group bacterium
TGTTCTTAACGTTTCTCCTGACCCCGCCGGGGCTTCACAGGTGGCATTCTCTTATCCGCGGTCAACACGCGTAGCCGCACCATGGTTTTCCGCCCGATGACGCCCCCAATCTAAATTACGCGGTTCACCCGCAAGCAACGACGACGGGGTCACATCCGTTTCAGAATCAGATCTCCTGTCGTCCGGCCACCAGAACCACCACGCCCGGCCCGGGGTGGAAGGACTCGTCGTTCCTGAGCATCCAGTAGACCACCTTCAGCATCTTCCGGGCAGTCGCCATCACGGCCACCTGCCCTGGCTTCGTCTCCGCCAGCCGGCGGTAGAACCGAATGAGGTTCGTCTCGCTACGGATGTGGACGTGAACCGCCTGGGTGAGGGCCCACCGGAGCCACTTTGATCCCTCCTTGGTGATACCCCCATGCCGTGTAGAGCCACCACTACGCTTCACTGTGGGCACGAGGCCAGCGTAGCTGCAGAGCTTCTCAGAGTCGGGGAAGCGGCGTACGTCACCGATCTCGGAGACGATGAGGAGGGCGATGTAGTACCCCACACCAGGGATGGTGGTGAGTAGGCTGGCTCTGGGATCCTCGCCGCACATCCGCTTCAGGCTCCCGGATATGAGGGCGATCTGCCTGTCCAGGGCGTCCATGACGGGCAGGACCTGATCCACGGCCTCCAGCCCCAGATCCCGGAGCATCTCCCTCCCATTCCGGGTGAACAATGGCACTCCCAGCCTTATTCCCCGCTTCGCGAGCTCCGCGTGAACCCGGTTCTTAAGCATGGTTCGCATCCCCACCAGGAACGCCCTCCGGCGTACCCGGTCCCGGAGCTCCCTGATGTCTCTGGGCGGCACGTAGGACTCGGGGAGGAGGTCCGCCCTGAGGAGGTGGGCCAGGGTCTCCGAGTCGATCTTGTCGGTTTTAACCTTGGCCTCTGCTATGGCCTTCACCTTTAACGGGTGGGTTAGCCTCACGTCGTGTCCAGCCTCCTCTAGCCTGTCGTAGAGGGGTTGCCAGCAGTACCCTGCCTCCATGGCCACCAGGGCCTCGTCGATGCCTTCCATGAACTCCTTGAGTCCTTGTGGGTCATTGCTGAATTTTCCGCGCTTGACGATTTGGCCTTTCTCGTCCATCACGGTTCCGTAGCACACTCTCTTGTGGACATCCAGTCCGATATACGTCAAATCGTTTTCTCCTTCCTTTCATGGTATGGTTTAGTCTACTTGAAAGAGAGGAGAACCCCAACATACCATCTAAATTGGTAGTCATTGTCCAAGTCTCTGACTCCGTTTAATCCTTCAATGGGGCCGGTCTTGAGCGGCCCCGCATGGTGGTTTCAGGGCCCGCCTCGACCACCTGGAGCGGCTTCAATGCGATCATCCCCTTCGTGTCCCTCAGAAGGAACAGGGTCATTACCGCCAGGACGGCGTAGAGCCCTCCCCCGATGTAGGCGGGCACGTCCAGCGACGCCCTCTCCATGAGCTGTCCCCCAAGCCAGGGGCCGAGGACGCTTCCCCCCTGCATCGACATCATCCTGATGCTGTTCGCTGTGGACTTCTCGTCCTCCTGCAGGTGCTTCATGAAGGTGGAGCTGAAAAGGGGTTCGGCCAGGGTGCGGAGCCCCACCCTCGCTACGTAGAGCGCCGAGAGCCAGGAGAAGGAGGGTGCGCGCGCAATTATTTAAGGTCGTAGCGTGTTTATTGTCAGGTGTGGTAAAGATGGTCCGGATAGGTTTTCTCAAGCTGGGCAACATCGCCACCTCGACCATGATCGAGCTGCTCCTCGATGAGAGGGCGGAGCGCGAGGACATGGAGGTGCGGGTCCTCTCCTCGGGCGCCAACATGGGGTCCAAGCAGGCGGGGGACGTGGCCAACTCCATGCTCGCCCTCAAGTCCGACCTCGTCTTCGTAGTGAGCCCGAACGCCAGCACCAAGGGGCCGACGAAGGCGAGGGAGGTCCTGGCGGAGGCCGGCGTCCCCGTGGTCGTGGTCTCCGACGGCCCCAAGAAACTCCTAGAGGAGCTGGGGGAGAAGAGGATGGGGGGCATCATCGTCGAGGCGGACTCGATGATCGGCGCCCGCAGGGAGTTCCTCGACCCGGTGGAGATGGCGGTCTTCAACGCCGACACCATAAAGGTCCTGTCCGTCACAGGGGTCTTAAACGTCGTCTACGAGACCGTTGACGGTCTCATCGGGCAGCTGAAGGCCGGCAAGAAGCCGGAGCTGCCGCTGCTGAACGTGACCCGGAAGAAGTCGATAAAGGCCGCCGGGTTCACGAACCCCTACGCTGAGGCCAAGGCCGGGGCGGCGTATGAGATGGCCAAGAACGTGGGCGACCTGACGGTTGCGGCGTGCTTCAAGGAGAAGGACTGGGAGGTCTACACCGCCCTCTGCGCCGCCGCCCATGAGCTCATGAGGTCTGCCGCCATCCTGGCCGACGAGGCCAGGGAGATAGAGAAGTACGGCGACAGCGTTCTGCGCAGGCCCCACTACGACGACGGTTCGATTCTCAAGAAGAGGAAGCTGATAGAGAAGCCAAAGTAGGGTTTGCCCTACTCCTCTTTTTTCAGCTGTTTCTTTTTCGCCTTCGCGAGCCTGTAGACCAGATCCATGCCCGCCTTGCCCTCCTCGACAGGCTTGACCTCCACCAGCCCCGCCTTCTCCGCGGCCTTCAGCGCTTCCTCGCCCCTCTTCGTCCTCACGATGACCGTGGACCAGCCGTCCGGGGTCCCGACGTTCCCGACCGACAGGTCGGCGTACTCCGAGGCGAAGTCCCCGCACTCGTGGCAGCAGGGCCGCACCAGATTCTTGACCTTGCTGAGCTTGGCCTCGTAGACGGCCTTACCGCCCTCCTTGGCGATGAACTTGCCGCTCTTGATCTCGAACTTGTCGACCTTAGAGGCGTCCACGCCCTCCTGCTTCAGGAACTCCATGAGGCTGTCGTAGTTGAAGGTCTCCATGCAGAAGAGGCCGACCTTGATGTCGACCGCCTCGCTCATCTTCCTCTCGACGAAGGGTTTCGTCGTCGCCTTCGAGAGGCCCCTCATCTGGCATGGCGTCCCCACGACAGCGATCTTCTCCATCTGGTATTCCGTCACGGCTGAATCCACGCCGAGCATCGTCGGGCTTGGCGTGTACTTCGTCCCCGCGGATTCGAGTATCTCCTCCTTGTTCGAGGCAACGGTAGGCCTCGGGGCCCACACGCCTCCTTCATCCAAAGTCGCTACGACCGCCCCGTCCCCGCCGTCTGAAAGGAACTGGGTGAGGATATATGCGCGCGCGGGACAGACGGCTGCGCACGTACCGCACCCCACGCACTTGCCCTTCCTGATCACCTCGGTCAACAGGTGGCCGAATATCTTGGGTCTCCCGCTCATGAAATATCACAAGTGAATGATGGAAAGCATATAAAAAACGTGCCCCACGACTGGGCTTCGTTTGAAAGCCTGAAGTCAGTCTTCAGGATGATCGAAAGAAAAGGGATGGGCGGATGTCACTTCATCAGCTTCTTCTGGATGCTCAGGAGCCGGTCGATCTCTTCCTCGGTGTTGAAGAAGTGGGTCGCCGCCCGGATGCCGCCTATCCCCCAAGAGTACCTCAGGAACACGAGGACATTCCTCGCCATCAGTGCGTCGTGGATCTTCTTGTTCATCTCGTGGCTCCCCGCCGAGTAGGAGACCAGGCCGCCCCTCCTCCCGGGCTCCCGGGGCGTGTACACCTTGCAGCCGATGTCGAGCAATCCGTCCATCAGGTACCCGCTGAGCCTCCTGTCCCGGCGCTGAATGTTCTCTATCCCGAGGCCGTTGAAGTACTTCAGCGCGGTGTGCAGCCCCCAGAGGGCATCCTCCCCGACGCAGCCCCTGTCAAACTTCTCAGCCCCCTTCACCAGGGGCTTGTCGTAGTCCTCGACGTTGTCGTGTGGGGGCCTGACCCAAGAGGCGCCCTCCCTGAACGCCTCCTCCACGTGCCCGTAGTACCTGTACACGGGATCGAACTCGTCCGCCAGGTCACCGCGGACGTAGAAGACGCCCGAGGTCGTGGGGCAGCACAGCCACTTTCCGGTGCCGGTGACGAGGAAGTCCAATCCGGTTGCGTAGCAGTCCACGTCCACAGCCCCGACGGATTGGTACGCGTCAACAACCAGGTAGGCGCCTTGGTCGTGGGCGATCTCCGCGACCCGCTTTAGGTCGTAGGTTATCCCGGTGACCCACTCCGTGTGGCTTATGCTGACGACCCTCGTGTCGTCGTCCACGAACTTCTCGAAGTCGGCCTCCGTTATCGAGCCGTCCCGGTTCTCCAGGCGCCTGATCTCGACACCCCGTTTCCGGAAGGGTAGCCACACGAAGATGTTGGAGGGGTATCCCAGGTCGGTGACGACGACGTTCTCCCCCCGCTTCAGATCCATCATGCTGCTCACGATGTTCAGCCCCTGGGTGACCCTCGTGATCCAGCACAGCTCGTCTTCGTCGGCCTTGATGAGCCTCGCCGCCTCCCCCTTGGCGTCAGGCTGGTCGACCCTAAAGTCGTGGAGCTGAACCCCCAGCAGGCCTTCACGGCCTCCCAGACGGGCAGGAGGAGCGGCCCGTATCCTGCGGTGGCGAACCACGTCTTGTACTCGAGGATCGGGAAGTCCTCCCGGATCCTCTCGATGTCCCCGTCAACATCCAACTTCGAAACTTCGTAGATCTAACCGTCGATCAACGTTTAAAACAAGCGTATGCACGATTCTTAGACCAGTTAAAGCCAAGGATGAAACTTTATTAGAGGCCTTTTTTACTACTTGGATCCATGTCCCGGGGGCTCTTGGTGGGTGCGAAGGATGAGGCTTGACGCCCTCTTTAACCCGAAGTCCGTCGCCATAATCGGCGCCTCTCGGACGCCGGGAAAGGTTGGCCACGTCCTCACCCGGAACGTGTTGGAGTCGGGCTATCCCGGCGACATCATACCGATCAACCCTAACGCCGAGGAGATCCTGGGCCTGAAGGCCTACCCCTCCGTCCTGGATGTCCCGGGCGAGATAGATCTTGCCGTAGTGTCAATACCAGCCGACTACGTCCTCGGGGTCGCCGACGAGTGCGGGAGGAAGGGAGTCAAGGCCCTGGTCGTCATCACCGCCGGTTTCAAGGAGACTGGGCACGAGGGCGCGGTGCTGGAGAGGCAGCTGGCCGAAGTCGGCGAGAAGTACGGGATGCGCATCCAAGGGCCCAACTGCCTGGGTCTCATCAACACGTCGATCCCCCTCAACCTGAGCTTCGCGGCCGCGATGCCAAGGAGGGGGAGGATAGGGTTCATCTCCCAGAGCGGGGCCCTGGGGACCGCGGTCCTGGACTGGGTGATCCAGGAGGGCATCGGCTTCCACAGCTTCGTGAGCCTCGGCAACAAGGCAGACCTCGACGAGGTGGACTTCATCGAGGCGATGGGGGCGGACGACGGGATAGGCGTCATCCTCCTCTACCTCGAGTCAATAGAGAAGGGGAGGAGGTTCCTCGAGACCTCGGCCGAAGTGGTGAAGAGGAAGCCTATAATCGTGCTCAAGGGTGGGACCTCGACGGCCGGTGCCAGGGCCGCCGGCAGCCACACCGGGGCCCTCGTCGGCAGCTTCATCGCCTACAAGACCGCCTTCGAGAAGACCGGTATCGTGATGGCCGAGAGCGTCGAGGAGCTTTTCAACTACGCGATCCCCTTCACCGAGCAGCCGCTCCCGAAGGGGGAGGGGCTCGCCATCGTGACGAACGCCGGGGGGCCCGGGATACTCGCGACCGACCTCAGCGAGAGACTGGGGATCAGGCTGACCAACCTCTCGAGCGAGATCAGGAGTAGGCTCATGGAGAAGCTCCCCCCGGCGGCCGCGACGGGAAATCCCGTCGACGTCCTGGGGGACGCGATGGCCGACAGGTACCGGTACGCCGTGGAGGAGGTTTTGAAGGACGACAGGGTGAACGCCGTCGTCGTGATCCTCACCCCCCAGGCGATGACCGAGAGCCTGGAGACGGCGAAGGGCATCGTGGACATCCACGGCAGGGTCGTGGGCAAGCCGATCATCACGGTATTCATGGGCGGGGAGATGGTTAGGCAGGCCTCGGACTACCTTAGGGACAACGGGATACCCTGCTACGACTTCCCCGAGAAGGCGATCAAGACCCTCTCCGCCATGTACGAGTACGCCAGGTATATGAGGGAGCCCAACCATCGGACGGTGACCTTCAAGGACGTCGACCCGGAGAGGGTTCAGGCCATCGTCGACTCCGTGACCTGTGACAACAGGGTGGTACTCCTCGCCAACGAGGCCTCCGAGGTGATGGAGGCTTACGGCATCAAGACGACCTCCAACAGGCTCGTGCAGACCGCTGAGGACGCCATCAAGGTGGCCGAAGACCTGGGATATCCCGTGGTTCTCAAGATCGTCTCACCGGAGATACTCCACAAGACGGACATCGGGGGCGTCGCCCTCAACCTGAGCTCCCCGGAGGAGGTCACCAAGGCCTTCGAGACCATCATGAACAGCGTCGGTAGGCTGATGTCCGAGGCGAGGATCTACGGGATCTCCGTCTCCAGGATGGTGCCCAGCGGCCGGGAGATGATCGTGGGCATGAGCAGGGACGTCCAGTTCGGCCCCCTCATCATGTTCGGCCTCGGGGGAATCTACGTCAACTTCCTGAAGGACGTCTCCTTCCGCCTCGCTCCCCTCTCAGAGCACGAGGTGGAGACGATGATGGAGGAGACGAAGGCCTACACCCTCCTCAAGGGGATCAGAGGCGAGCCCCCCTCCGACATAGAGGCCCTCAGGAACACGATCCTCAGGGTGGGCCAGCTCGTCTGGGACTTCCCCCAGATCGTGGAGATGGACCTCAACCCCATCTTCGTCTACGGCGAGGGGGAGGGCTGCATAGCCCTGGACGTCAAAATCACTTTAACGAAGTAGTGAGAATGATATAGTGATGGTTTACTCTATCTACGTCTCCGGAACCGGGTACAGCGGAAAAACGGCCCTATGCCTGGGCTTCTTCAGCAAGTTCCAGGAGGAGGGGCTCAAGGTCGGCTACTTCAAGCCCGTTGGCCACGGTCAGAAGTACTTGGAGGGCAAGTTCAGGGACACCGACGTCATACTGATGAAGGAGATCATGGGCCTAGAGGAGCCCCTTGACGACCTCTGCCCTGTCGTCCTCGGGAAGCGTTACCTGGACCACGTCTCCGAGGGCCACGCAGAGCTCAGGAGGAGGATCATGGAGGCCTACGACAGGGTGAGCAAGGGCAAGGACGTCCTGCTCATCGAGTCCTCCGCCTTCCCAGAGTTCCTCATCTGCTGCGGCCTCTCCATGCCGGAGCTCGCCAAGGAGTTCGACGCCAAGGTCATATTCGCCGTGAAGGGGGAGGAGGACCTCGCAGCCGACCGGGTGATCTTCTACAGGGACTTCATCGAGATGAAGGGGGCCGAGACCCTGGGGGCGGTGCTCAACTTCATACCCTACCAGCAGTTCGAGTGGATGAAGGGCGTCGTCTCGACCCAGCTGGAGAAGAACGGTATCGACGTCCTGGGGGCCGTCCCCGACAGGAGGGAGCTCACCCTCCCCACTGTGAGGGACGTCGCTGAGGTCCTCGACGCCGAGGTCCTTGCCGGCAAGGATCATATGGAGAACCTGGTGGACAACTACCTCATCGGAGCTATGTCCCCGGAGGCGGCGATGAGCTGGCTCAGGCGGAGCGTCGGGAAGGCGTTCATCACGGGCGGCGACAGGACGGACCTCATCGTGACGGCGCTGGAGACGAAGCCGAGCGCCATAATCCTCACGGGGAACATCTACCCG
>DATLAV010000183.1:0-13921 GCA_035527235.1 Patescibacteria group bacterium
CCATGTTGGCGATCTCCCGATCCGGGAAGAAGGAGACCATAGTCTGGGAGACGTCGTTGATGTAGCCCTTGTCCGCGGCGATGCCGACGAGGCTGGACGTGAAGCTCTTGGTGACCGAGAACAGCAGGTGCGTCGTGTTCACGTCGTAGATGGGGTCTATGTACTCCTCCCAGACTAGGTATCCGTTCCTGATCACGACGACGCTGTGGACGAAGTAGCTGTTCTCCTCTATGAACTCCATCATCTCCGTCAGCTTCTCCGAGGACATGCCCTGCTCCTCGGGGGTCGAGGTTCTCCACCCCTCCGTCGGCCAGTAGTCCCTCTCGATCGTGCCCTCGATGCTGATCGGGAACAGGAGAGCCAATGAGATGAGAAAGAGGACCGTCAATGTGAACAGAGAATGGCAACGACTCATGAGTTCACCTAATCATCATATGTAAACTATGAAGAAAAAGAATATGTTATTTTTTACTAGACCCATCCGGTGGGCTTGTCGACCTTGAGCAGCGTGTAAAGCCTGTCCCCCGGGTAGACGAGCCTCCTTACGTAGAGAGTGTGCACGACGCCGTTGATGGGGGAGACGATCTCCGCCAGGCTGGAGCCGTCGAGGTCAGAGATCTTGCCGATGATCTGGCCCTCCCTGAGGATGTCGCCGTAGTCCGCCTTCGCCTGGAAGATCCCCGCCATGGGTGCCGAGACGCCCTGCCACTCCATGTCCAAGTAGTTCTGGCTCCCAGGCTTCTTGAGCTCCCCGTCCATCATGTCGAAGTGCCTGAGGAGGTTGATGGTGCCGTCGACGTGGTCCATGATTAACTCCTCCAGGGGCTGGGTCCTGTAGCCAAGGCCCGCCTCGCTTATGATGGACGCCACGCCGCCGGTCACAAGCTCGTGGATAAGGGTACCCTTGCTTGTGTGCCCTATCTCAGGGGTGCCGGGGAGGACGTACATGAGGCCGAAGGCCTTCGCCATGGTCTCGCAGGTCTCGTCCATCTTCTCGTCGCCGATCCTCAGGTAGATGGTGTGGACGAGGTGTGACTCAGGGAGGTCGCCACCCCTGAAGTCGACGTGGTAGTTCGCCTTGGAGATGATGCTGAAGAGCTTGTGGGCGATGACGCTGGTGAGCCTGCCCTTGGGGTCACCGGGGAACCTGCTGTTGATGTTGCCGCCGTCCATGGGAGTAGTCGATGAGCGGAGGTTAAGCCACGCCGTCCTGAACTGGAAGACGGGCATGTTGACCACGGGTACCGTGATGAACCGCCCCCTCAACGCCTCAGGCTTCACATACTGGTAGAGCCTGGATGCCGCCTCGACACCGCAGTACTCGGTGGGGTAGAGGCCGCCCGTCACCGCGAGGGTCGGGCCGTCCTCGACGCCGTTGACGACGCCCACTGGCATCCTGGCGCTGACGGCAAGGTTGTCGATGACGTCGACATAACCAAACGCCTTCTCACCGGACTTGACAGCGAAGGGATCGAAGCCCATCCTAGTCAATCTCCCGGATTTCCTTGCCGATCTCGTAGACGACATCCCCCTCCCAGATGGCGGGGCTCGTCACCATGTGGATTACGCCGTCAGTGGGGACCACGATCTCCTCCAGGGTCTTCCCGAAGAGGTCCTTGATGACCCCGAGGACGTCCCCCTCCTTCACCAGGTCGCCTGAGCGGACGTTGGAGATGAAGAAGCCCCCGTGCTCTGCGTAGAGATGGTACGGATGGTAGACCCTCGCCTTCGACGGAGTCGCGGGCTCCCCCTCCATCACCCCGAGGTGCTTCATCACGTTGTAGATGCCTCTGACGACGCCCTCGACGATGTCACTCTGGCAGCGCCCCATGCCCCCGGCCTCGGTACCCACAGTCAGTGGAAACTCCAGCCCCCTGAGGGTCGGCGCCCCGGGCCGTGGCAGGCTCTCCCTGATCCACTCGTAGCCGAAGGCTCGGCAGAGGGCGAGGTTCTCGTCCGACTTCTTCTCGTCCTGGGTCCTCCTGTACATGGTGCCCGTGAGGAGGTCCTCCTCGAGGTCGCCGCCGTGGAGGTTGAGCCTGTAGTCGCCCTGGCTGAGCACCTCCCTGTAGAAGGTGGTGGCGACCTGGTAGCTGATCTTGGGGACGCCGCTGCCTCCCCGGGGGACCTCCTCGACGTAGCAGCCGGTCATGTCCCTGTAGTCGATGGGGTTGCCGTGCATCCACCGGGTCTCGAAGGCGATGGTGTTCACCATGGGGGTGAAGATGATCTTGCCGTTCACCTTCTTGGGGTCGATCTCGTTCATCACCGTGATGCAGCCTGCGGGGCCGTTGTATTCCGAGCCGTGCTCGCCGCCGTTGACAACCATCGTCGGCCCGTCACCAGAGCCGTTCACCAGCATCACGGGGATCTGGTGGACTCCAGCGGGCCTCTGCGAGATCTTGATGAAACCCTTGACCTTCTCACCGGCCTTGGCCACGACATCTTGAACCTTCAGAACATCTGACATGAATATCGTCTACCATTTACCGTAAACCCATAAGACTTTTTCCAGCATACCGCAGGCGCAGCCCCAGCGGTCCCGACGACGTCATACGTGAACCAGAGAGGACGATATGAAGATTAGTCGAATCAAGGAAAGATCTCGATCAGAACCCGTACTTTCGCTTTAATTTTTCACTATTTATTAGTTTTTATATTGAAAGGTCATATTCTTAAAAAAAGATGATTTTATCACTAAATTCCCTTTTTTTAATAGTTAAAATGTCAATAGTAACGTGCATATCTCTTGATTTCACTAAAAGAAGGCCACCTTCCGCAACAAGGGGCAACCGTTAAAATCTCCATGAGGCTTCTAGCCACCTATGGTCCCCGTAAAAAGGTTGGAGGGAAAGGTCGTCCTGGTCACAGGCTCGGGCAGGGGCTTCGGGAGATCCGTGGCGGTCGCCTACGCCGTAGAGGGCGCCAGGGTGGTCACGGCGTCGAGGACCCGCTCGGAGCTCATGGAGACCGAGAGGATGATACGTGAGAGGGGGGGTGAGGCCATCACAATCCCCACGGACCTCTCAAATGTATACGCGGTTCACCGCCTTGTGGAGAAGGTCAAGAATGAGTGCGGGAGGCTCGATGTCCTCTTCAACAACGCTGCGACGAGCCCTTGGAAGACCATCGACGACATGACTGTCGAGGACTGGGACAGGACGATCGCCGTCAACCTGAGGGCACCCTTCCTGCTGTCACAAGGTTTCCTCGGCACGATGAAGGAACAGGGGGGAGGTAGCATCGTCAATGTCACCTCTGGCTCCGCGTCCAAGGGCTTCGTGGCTGAGCTGGCTTACTGCCCATCTAAGTACGGGATCGAGGGGCTCACCCAGTGCCTTTCCCTCGAGCTGAGGAACAGCAACATAGCAGTCAACACCCTCGGGGTCGCCGCGCCCCCCGGGAAGACCCTGAAGCCCACGGAGCTGACCCAGGCCGAGGCCGACGGGATGCCTGAGGAGGTCAGGGCGAAGTACGCCGAGGTCGACTCCATGGTGGACGCTTTCATTGAGGCTTGGGCCTTCGTCGCCCTCCAGGACGGCGGAGGTGTGACGGGGCAGAGGCTAAATACGAGGCGCCTGGCGGAGGAGCTAAGGGAGCAGGGGTGGGACGCCGTCGTAAAGAAGTACAGGGGGAAGCTCACTAAGGCCGTCTACGAGCCCTACGAGTTCCCGAGGAGCGTTCGCTACCAGACACGTGATGGCGGCTGGAAGGAACTGGTTTTCAAGTGAAAATCCTGAGCCAACTCAATGCCTGTTCTCCAGGACACCCCCCAGCTCCTGGATGATCCCCCTGAAGACGTCCTCATAGAACTCGTCCCCTGCGAGGTTCAGGCTCCTGAGGTCGATGTTCCCACACCACGGCGACCCCAGCCCCAAGCGCTCGCCTATAACGAGCTGCTCTTGGGATAACACGGACATCGTGGAGATCCCAGCGGCCCAGTTCAGCTTGAGGAGCGCAACGCCCACGGCGTCGGTCGCCACCCTGTTGCTGCCGACTATGATCACCCCGGTGTCCGCTTCGTTTCTCAGCCTGGGGCCCCTCCCCGTGATGACCTGGGTGGCGTCAGCTATCACGAGGTCCGCCGAATAGGCGAGGTTAAGCTCAACCAGCTTCTCGACGTGGTCGATGCCGTCGTGGAGCCACTCCCTTCCCAGGGAGTCGAGCATCCCCACCGCCAACTTCAGGGACATGGTGAAGGTGGCCGTGCTGTGGGGCCTCAGGATGGGGGTCAGGATCACCCTCTCCGCCTCGTAGACCTTTCTCGGTATCTTGATGCCCTCGGGCCAGACAAGGCTCTTCGGCGGCCTCACAGTTACCCACTCGCCCTCTTCGAAGCAGCTGACCTGAAGCCCCATCTCATCTGCAACCGCTTTGACGCCCAGGTTCTCGAGGGTGTGCCGAGTGGGCAGCCCCCTCGCCCTCCCCGAGGTCTCGCCCACTACGATCCGCCCGGCGGGGAACCCCTCGTCGATGAGGGCCTGGGCGATGACCCTGATGGTGTCTGGGTGGGTGTCCCTGGGGTATGGATCGTCGGTGTTGCAGTTGGGCTTGAGGAGGACTTCCCCGTCAACGCCGTCAACGAGCCTCCCCACGCCACCCATCGCCCTCAGCCCCTCCAAGATGCCCTCCTCCCGGCTCCTCGAGCGGACCAACGTCACCACGCTGCGGCCGTCCACCGAGTAAAACTCGGGTCGGGGCTCCTTGAAGGGCACCTTGAGCCCCTCCGGTGGCTCCTTCATGAGCCTCTCGTACTCAGCCATGGAGCTCTCGTGGGTTACCACGGTGTCCTTATCCAGTCCCTTCACCCCCAACTAGGATCCTTGTAGGTATGAAAAATAGATTGGGGTCAGCCGATGACCCCGGAGGTGAGGACGTACCCGATGAGGAAGTTGAGCTTGACTCCCATCAGGTTCGGCTCTATGTTGGCGTACTCCTCGGGAGAGTCCCTGGCGCCACCCCTGCCTCCCCCCGTGCTGATGGATGCGACCCCCGCGGCTATCCCCGCGTTCATGTTGCATGAGCCCCTGTTGCTCATCGTCGGCTCAGCACCGAGCAGCCTAGAGGCCTCCTCGGCGACCCGGACGAGTCTTGACTCTCTCGCTCCTGGCAGCTGCCCCGCGGGGCTCTCCGAGAAGCCCTCGACCCACCACTCCAGCTCCTCCTCGGCAGCGACCTCGGCTGCAATCCTGAAGATCTCGTCCTTCACGCCCTGCAGGGCGTCGTTGTCGATTGACCTCAGGTCAACTGAGTGCCAGCCGTCGTCGCTCCTATGGTTGTAGACTTTACCGGCGCCCAGCATCGAGACGTTGAGGAAGGTGTCGGGGGGCAGGGGTATATCGAACACCCTGGTGACGGACTTCGCCACGCCCTTGGTCACGTTGGGCCCCGGACCACTCAAAGTATGAGCGCGCGGCCCCTTGTAGTGGACCTTAAACCAGTGGATGCCGATGGCGCCATAGCTGAACCTGCCGAGGCCCCCCATCATGTCGATGACGTAATCGAGCTCCCCAGGGTGGTCCCCGATGAAACCCTTAGTTCCGGTGAGGCCGGTCTCCTCCTGGGTGACGCCGACGACGTATAGCTTCCCCTTGAAATCGACCTCGGGGAGAGTGAATAGCTTGGCTAGGGCGAGACCGGCGGCGCAGATGGAACCGATGTTGGTGCCCGGGCCGACGAGCCTGCCGTCCCTCTCCGCGATGGGCTTGTCCCAGGACTTGACGAGGTCCGCCACAGTGGCGAGGTCGTCCATGGTGGCGAGGAACGCCACAGTGGGTCCCTCTCCCCTCTCGATGAGGGCGACGGCGTTGCCCCAGCCGTCCACGTGAGCGTTCTCGATGCCGTATCCCTTGAACTTGCCCGTGAGGTACTCGGCCCTAAGCACCTCGTTCCCCGACGGTGAGTAGATCCTCGCGATCCTCTTCCACTCCTCCAGGATCTCCTCCCTCATCCCGTCGTACTTGGCGAAGACCCCCTTCACCAATTCGCTCTCAACGTAGTCGCTGACGAGCTTTCCGTAATCAGTTGAGGACATTACCTTTCGTCCCCCTAGTTTCCCAAGTCGAGATTTAAGGTTTTCACGAGACTTGGATCTGGATGTGGAAAAGACTAAAATATAACTTCGTCATATGACGAAGACGAAATCGTTTAATGACGATAAAGAATGGGTGATGAGCCCAGGACCACATTGAGACGCCCCCGGGCCTGAGACCGCCTCGGAGTCCCGCATTCCCCCTCTCCAGATCACTACCGAAGCGGCAGGAACCAAGGGGGCGTCTAAGGTCATCCTTCCTTCAGGTACCTATCGAACCACCTTACTATATGCCTCAGCCGCTCCAGCCTATGCTTCGGCTTGCCCCCCCTGGAGAGCCCGTGTGACTCTTCGGGGAACCTGACGAATTCGGCCACCTTCCCCTGCTTCTTGAGCCCTATGAACATCTGTTCATCCTGTTCCATGGGGCACCTGAAGTCGTTCTCGGAGTGAATTATCAGCAGAGGAGTCGTGACGTTCCCCAGGTAGCTGATGGGGGACTTTTTCATGATCTCATCCAGGTTCTCCCAGGCGTTCTTGCCCCAGGAGACGTCGTGGTCCCTCCAGCCAATGTCGCTGGTCCCATGCATGCTGTACCAGTTGCTGATGCTCCTCATGGTGACCGCAGCCTTGAACCTGTCAGTCTGGCCCAAAACCCAGTTCGTCATGTACCCGCCGTATGAGCCACCCAGAATCCCGAGCCTCTCCCCGTCGACGTAGGGAAAGGATTCTATGACGTGGTCTACGGCCTCCATGACGTCCTGGTAATCCCTCTCACCCCAGTGGCCTGAGATGATCCCTGCGAACTCCTCCCCGAACCCGGTGCTCCCCCTAGGGTTCGTGTAGACCACAGCGTAGCCGTAGCTGGCTAGGACCTGGAACTCGTGGTTCGCCGCCCCGTAGCTGTACCCGTAGGCGCCCCTCGGGCCTCCGTGAACCTCGACGAGGGTCGGATACCTCCCGCCCTCCTCGTAGCCGTGGGGCTTGATGATCCAGCCCTGCACCTCGGCTCCGTCGCTGGCCTTGAACGAGAACTCCTCGGGCTCGCTGATCACCTGCTTCTTCATGAAGCCCTTCGTGAGCTCGGTGAGCCTCCTTTGGCCGTCTCCGTCTATGACCCAGAGCTCGTAGGGCGTCGTCTTATCCGTGCCGTTGAAGGCGATCAGTGAGCCGGAGCCGTCGACGCTGAAGTCGCCGACGAGTATCTTGCCCTCAGTCACCTTCTCCACGACACCATTCAAGTCGACCCTACAGATGTGGGTCGCCCCGTGGTCGTTGATCTTAAAGTAGACCTGCCCCGAGTCATGAGACCATCTCAGGCCGGCACCCGAAACAGTCCTGTCCAGATCGCTGGTCAGGCACCTCGGCTCACCGCCATCCGGGGAGAGTACAAAGACCTCGATGTTCTTGTGCCAGACTAGGCTGGGGTCCTCGATGACGCGCCCCGCGAACGCCAGGTACTTGCCGCAGGGTGACCAGGCGACGTTGCTTATCATTCCCTCCCACCTGAGCAGCACCTCTGGGTCGCCGCCCTTCGCAGGGACCGCGTAGATGTACTTGTAGCGGGAGAGGTCGCCGTCCTCGTCGAGATTAGAGACGAAGGCGATCCTCTTCCCATCGGGGGACCAAGCTGGGGACTCGACGTCGTAGAGCCCGTCGGTCAGCTGCTTGGCCTTCCCCCCCTTCGAGGGGACGGTGAAGAGGTGGGTGTACTTCTCGACGAAGTAGCCCTGGCCGTCGAACCTGTACTTGATGCGCCTGATGAGCTTGACGTCGCTCTCGTCGTCCATCTTCTCCCCTTTGAAGACCCTAGAGAGGAACAGGATTCTTTTGCCGTCGGGGGACCATTCCGGGCTCTGGACGCCCTCCTCGACGTCCGTGACCTTCCTCGCCTCGCCGCCATCAGCCCTGAGAACGTAGACTTGTGGAGTCGGCCGCTTCTTCGCGTCCTTCCCCGGCCCCTCCCGGTTGGTCATGAACAACATCTCCTTGCCGTCGGGGGACCACCGTGGGTAGCCCTCGCTCCCCGCGCCGTAGGTGAACTGCCGGGGCTTCTTCGCCTTCAAGTCCTGAAGCCAGATGTGGGTGCGGTACTTATCCGCCTCCATGTCAATGGTGGAGAGCGTAAAGAGTATCTTTCCCCCATCCGGTGAGAATTGGGGGTCGCCCACTGGCGTCGCGGCGAACAGGGGCATGATCTTGTAATCCTCAAGCTTCTTCAAAATCAATCGTAGTGAGGATGACCCATTCCGCCTAAATCATTTTCTAGATAAAATGAGCGTGGCAGCTAGCTTGGCTTGTTTCCTATCACGTAGCCGTCCGCGTCAGTCTCCAAAAGCCCCTTGCTCATGTCCAGTAGTACCAGCTCGTTGCCCCACGGGTCGTTTACGACGGCGCACCGTCCGATCTTTATATTGAAGGGCGGCACAACGACCTTTCCGCCGGCCGCCTCGAAGAGGGTTGCAGCCTCGTCAGCGGAATCGACTAGCATGTCGATCTCTTTACCCCTGTCCTCGGTGTAGATCACGAGTTCGGAGGCGTCGTCGGGCATCCTGAGGCCTGCCGAGTTCTCGGTCCGCCAGTTCAACTCAAGGCCGAGTCTGTCCCTGTAGAAGCGGAGGCCTGACTCGATGTCGGCGACAGGGAGCCGGACGCAGTCTATCCTCTTGAGGAGGGATCTTGTACTTGTATCCTCGGACATCTCTGCTCTGATGAATAGGTGTTTTTATTGAAAAGGTAGACTATCTTTCGCAGGCATGACGGGACGCATCACTCGTGTGGAGATCAGGGAGATCCGCCGGGAGACACCGACGGTGAGGTCGTTCACCCTCGACCTCGGGGAACAGGAGTTCACGTTCCTACCTGGGCAGTGGGTCGACTGCTACCTCGACGCCGAAGGGGAGCGGGGGGTGGCGGGCTATACCATCACCTCCTCGCCGACGACCAAGGGAACCATTGACCTGACGGTGAGGGAGAGGGGAGAGAACCCCGTGACACGATTCCTCCACGAGGAGGCAGGCGTCGGTGACATCCTCTACGTCGACGGGGGGCAGGGCGAGTTCTACTACAGCAGGGAGATGGGGGACTCCTTGGTGCTCATCGCCGGCGGCATCGGCGTGACCCCCCTCATGAGCATGCTCAGGTACGTCCAAGACGGCACCCCCGACGTACGCGCCCAATTGTACTATAGCGCCAGGACCCCCTCGGAGATTATCTTCAGGGGGGAACTCGAGGAGATCTCCCGGGCCAGAAACAGGATAAGCTGCGTCTTCACCGTCACGAGGACCGGAGACGAGGCCTGGGAGGGGAGAAGAGGCAGGATCACATCCGAGACCCTAGAGACCGTTGACAGGGACGCCCGCTTCTACATCTGCGGGCCTCCCCCCATGGGCCAGGATATGACGGAGCTCCTCTTGGAGCTGGGCGCCCGTAGAGACCGGATCAGGTACGAGCAGTGGTGGTAGCCGGGAAAACGGGTTACTCGATGAAGTGCTCCTGGAACCGGGCGCGCTCCCAGTAGAACTGGAAGACATCGGCGCACCAGTCATGGACCCTTCTGTCCCTGGAGGTGAAGCCGAGGTAGTCGAACCTGCCGTTGACGGCGGGGAAGGAGACGACGGCCACCTCCTTCTCCGACATGGCGATGAAAATGTTGGCGTAGTCGGAGATCTTCACCTTCAGGGTGCCCTTCAGCCTGACGTCGCTCAGTATGGTCCACGTCCCGGGCCATTCTGGGGGGTACTCGAAGCCTTTCGTCTGGAGGAGTTGGAACATGACGCCCCTCTCGGTCGCCGCTTCAAGGTGGGGGAGGGACATCATGTTGTACCTGTCGGTGAGCCTCCACATGTACTCCTCGGCCTCGTCGATCAGCCTCTCGACGTTGTGGAAGACGACCATGACGTCGTCGACGAGGTCACTGCCCCCCAGCTCACCTATGCGACAGAGGAAGCTAGGTGGTAGGTCGCTCAGCACGTGGCCCTTGAAGTACTCCAGAGAACGGAGGTGAAGCTAAGCCCCTGAATCTGACTGAGCACGAGCTCCCCATAGGGCGTCAGCCAGTAGGAACCTGAGCCGCCCCTGTGTACGACGTCGCACTCGAGGAACCTGGAGACGTGCCTGCTCACCTCCTGAGTCGAGATGTCCATGGCCCTCGACAGCCCGGTGATGTTCGCTGAACCCTTCTGAAGCTCTCCCATGATCTTCATGCGCTTCTCGTTGGAGAGCTCGAAGAAGAGGTTACAGAGTTCCTCCAGATTCTCCCCCATTTTCGTGTAAAAACCTTTCACACCTTTAATTATAAAAAAAAACTTGTAGGACAAAAAGGAGATTATTTGAGGTACCTGTCGAACCAGCGAACGATGTGCTGCAGCCGCTCCTCGCGGTGCTTTGGCTTCCCCATCCTGCTGAGGCCATGGGGCTCATCGGGGAACCTGACGAACTCGACGGTCCGCCCCAGCTTCTTGAGGCCGGCGAAGAGCTGCTCCCCCTGCTCCATGGGGCACCTGTAGTCGTGCTCGCTGTGGATGATGAGCAGCGGCGTCACCATGTTCTTGATGTATGTGATTGGCGACTTGTCCATGATCCTCTCCAGGTCATCCCAGGGGTCCTTCCCCCAGTTGAGCTCCATGGTGGGCAGGCTCCTCCAGCCGATGTCGCTCGTCCCGTGGAAGCTGTACCAGTTGCTGATGCTCCTCATGGTGATGGCGGTCTTGTACCGGTCCGTGTGCCCAACGATCCAGTTGGTCATGAAGCCGCCGTAGCTCCCGCCCAGCACCGCTATCCTCTCCGGGTCGACGTAGTCGTAGGTCTCGATGATGTAGTCCGTCGCCTCCATGATGTCCAGGTAGTCCCTTTCGCCCCAGTGGCCCGAGGGCTCGCCGCAGAACTTCTCGCCATAGCCAGTGCTGAACCGGGGGTTGGTGTAGACGGCGACGTAGCCGTGGTCGGCGAGGACCTGGAACTCGTGCTCCGCTGGGCCCAGGGTGAACCCGTAGGCGCCTCGGGGGCCTCCGTGGATCTCGAAGCAGGTCGGATACTTCTGGCCCTTTCTGAAGCCCTTGGGCTTGACGATCCAGCCCTGCACCTTGGTGCCGTCACTGGCGGTGAACCAGAACTCCTCCGGAGGGATGACCCTCAGCTTCTTCAGCAGGGATTTGTTTAGCTCCGTCCTCTTCCTCGCTCCTTCGCCGTCCTGGGTCCAGAGCTCCGATGGGGTCACGGCGTCGGAGGCTCCATTCGAGAAGACCTCGCCGGCCTTGTCTAATGTGAAGGAGCCGACGTTCATCTGGCCCTCGGTGAGGGGCTCGACCTCTCCCTCCAGGCTCACCCTGTAGATGTGGCTCGTGCCATGGTCGGGGAACTTGACGTAGACGCTCTCCGAGTTGGGGGACCAGATGAGGGCGCTCTCCCCTGCGGAGACGGTTCTGTCGAAGCCCGTCGTGAGGTTCCTGAGCTCCCCGCCCTTGACTGGGATCACCCAGAGATCGGTCTTCTTGTACCAGACCAAGCCCGGGTCCTCGATCTCACGGCCCGTGAAGGCAAGGTACTTGCCGTCCGGGGAGTAGCCGAGGGCCCCCACCGAGCCCTGCCAGTCGAACATCTTCTTGGGCTTCCCGCCCTTCGCTGGGATCGTGTAGACGTAACTCAGGTAGGAGTAGTCGCCGCCCTCGTCGAGGTTGCCAACGAACGCGATGGTCTTGCCGTCGGCGGACCAGACCGGCGACGTGACGTCGAACTCTCCGTCGGTCAGCTGCTTCGCCTTCCCGCCCCTCGCAGGGATGCTGAAGACGTGGGCGTACTTCCCCTCGTAGAACCCCTTGCCGTCCCCCTTGTACTTGATGCGGCGGATGATCTTGACGTCGCTCTCCTTCTTCTTCTCGCCCTTGAAGACATTGGATGTGAACATCACCGTCTTCCCGTCTGGGGACCACCGTGGATTCTGGGCGCCCCCCTCGACCGTGGTGAGCTGCCTCGCTTCTCCCCCGAAGGCGGGGATGGCGTAGAGCTGGGCCTTCTTTTTCTTCTTCTCTTCAGCCTCGTCCTTAGTCTCGTCCTCGCTGGGGCGGCTCGAGGTGAAGAGGATGGTCTCCCCATCGGGAGACCAGCGGGGGTTCGATGTGTTCTGCTTCCCGTATGTGAACTGTCTCGGCTTCTTCTCCTTGAGGTCGAGGAGCCAAATGTGGGTGTCGTATTTGTCCTCGTCCATGTTAACCTCGGAGAATGTGAATAGAACCTTGGATCCGTCAGGTGAGACCTGGGGGTCGCCGACGGGCTGCCCCGCGAAGATGGGCATAATCTTGTAGTCCTCAAGCTTCTTCATTATAAATCGTGAACGTGTTGTCCAAGTTCTCTAAAAAAGTTTGTACATTAAATGGACAAAGAATCACCTCAACGGGCTTTTCTTTACATACCTCGCGAGAAGGCTTTCATCCGGTGGACTGGCTGCACTGAGAATATCAATAACAAGAAAGGTCGGCCGTCAGCCGTAGTGGTAGACCCAGTCGATGAACTCCTCGGTGGTGTCGAAGGCCTCGTAGGAGGCGTCGTTGAACGCGCAGGTGATCCTTATGTCGTTGGCGCCCCAGTATGCGAACCACTTGTCGAGAGCGTACTCGACGGGGTAGTCGAAGAACTGCCCGATCTCCATCCCTGTTTGGTACCCTCCGCAGGCGTCCATGATGGCGAGTCTACCCTTGGTGATGATGGTGGCTGAGCAGGCCGTGCTCCCGTTGGTGTCCGCCATGACGACCCAGTAGTCGTCGGAGATGTTGTAGGCCTTCATCATGCTGACGAGGAGGCACGCCTGGTCCTCGTGATCACCATACCCCTTGGAGAGGGTTTCCTTTGGATACGCGAAGGAGTCAATGCCGAGGACGACGCTGACCGACGGGTCGTCATCCAGCCTCGGGTACATGGAGTCCTCCCTCAGCTCGATGTTCGGGTAGGTCCAGTCGAAGAGCCTCCTGATGTCGGACCACTGCTCTGAGACCTTATCTGTCCCGTAGGATTTCACTATCTGGAGCATCTTCACGACGATGGACTCCTCTCCCGATGTGATGAACTGGCACCTGACCGCTCCCAGCCCCAGCCGAATGTTGACCTCGTCCACGACTCTAGCGTAATTGTCGCTGAGGGTCTGGAACTCGCTCTCGACGGCCTCCTTCTCGGAGACCGCTACATCGTACTCGACGAGGTAAGCCGTGTAGATTGATTCGAGGTCATCGTAATTCTGATGGAGGGCCTCGTGGTCGTCCTCCAGGTTGGAGTTGCTCTTCATAAGGACTTCGTAGTCGGCCAGCAG
Organism: Patescibacteria group bacterium; assembly: GCA_035527235.1. Taxonomy (GTDB): domain Archaea; phylum Thermoproteota; class Bathyarchaeia; order TCS64; family TCS64; genus BS750m-G28. The sequence goes on from DATLAV010000183.1 coordinate 13,332, forward strand.
CAGCGCGTCCTCCCCCTGGAGGACCGTGAAGTTCTCCTGGAGGAAGAAGTGCTCGTTCTTCAGGGCAACGTGCTCGTCCTGGAGGGAGTTGAGATCATCTATGAGCTCGCCGTTGTCGGCGACCTTGCTATTGTACTCGGTGAGGAGCTGATCGTACTCGTTCTGGAGGTCTGCTCTTGAGCCCGAGCTGGGCTGGAGGACCAGGAAGTAGACAGCTTCACCGCCGGCGAACAGCCCAAGGGCTACTATTATTATGATGTAAACTTTATTGTCCATGGTGCTCTCTCAGGTTCCCCTCATTGAGGGTTCATAAAGGATTTATGAATCGGTCACAGGGATGAGGAGGCGGTATCACTGAACACGACACGCGTCCCCCAGGGCTATTATTCCCTGATCCTGGATAGAAAGACGAGGCCGAGGAGGCTGATGACGGCAGCCGCAGGGAAGATCAGGGCGGGCTCGTAGCCGTTCCAGATGAGACCGTAGATGACGGGGCCGATTATGAGCCCCAGATCCTCGAAGGAGCCGTACATCCCCATAGCCATCCCCGAGAGCTCCCTGGGGGCGACCTTGGAGAGGGTCGCAAGGAC
>DATLAV010000184.1:0-6081 GCA_035527235.1 Patescibacteria group bacterium
CTTTTTCCTACATCTAGGAGAGATATAGAGATACCTTTGGTAAACTCGCCGTCAGAGTTCGTGGTTGTTGTCCATGTTTGTGCGCCTAGAGTTATCGTTACCTTGACACCCGAGACCTTGGAGTAGTTGTAACCAGTTACAGTTATAGCCGCCCCTGGGGTCCCATATCCGGGATTCAATTTAAGGGAGGTTATTCCATCTTCAACAATGTCGAATGTGGCTGTACCTTGTTTGAGATCGATCTTGAAGGTGATCACATAATCTTCATCTTCAGGGACGCTTGGGATCACAATGTATGCCGTGAATTTACCGCTACTGTCTGTCGAGAAGGACTTGCCATCTTTTGTGTATACTTCCTTAGTGACCGCACCTTTAGTCATAGTGATGTTACCGAGCCCCATTTCCACAATTTTTGATGAAGCGAAACCTTTTCCGGTCACCTTCACGACATCTCCACAAGTGCCCTCTTTTAGATCGAGGACGACCATGGGACCAACCGTGAAGGGTTCAATTACGTATACGATGCCGTCGGTAACATTAATATCATAGGCTCCGTCGTCTGGAACTGGAACCTTGAAGGTCGTTGTGAACATTCCAGTAGAATCAGCTTCTACGTTGTCATCTGGTTCTATAATGTCATCATTTGTACCCGTGGGGTCCCAAACTGCTAGGATCTCCTCGCCCGAGCTGAATCCGTGACCTATAAGATCGATTACCTCATTAAGTAAGCCGGACTTTGGGTCAAACTCAACTGATGCATTTACTGATATGAATCCACCACACCGAGCTGTTCCCAACGAGACTGTGTCCTTGACCCAGATATAGTGTACAGCATCATTCCAGTTTACTGCTTCAGGAACATCAATAGTACACTCATAGCCCCCTGCTGACTTTCCAGTCGTTGTATTGAGCAGACCAGAGGCAGTGACGGAGTTCCAGTAGACGTTGATCGTGCTTCCGGCCGTTACGCCATCGCCCTTGATGAAAAGCGTATCGCCGACGAAGACATAGTTTATTGTTGTATCATCTGTAATGTTGGTTGTTTCAGTTTCATCCTCCCAAACTTCTGGGGATGAGATAGCTGCCTGTACAGGTACTAAGGGCATCAACGCGGGCAGTAGGCCCAACAGCATCGATGCCATTATAAAGACTGATATAGCTCTCTTCATGTTTTTCATTTTTATTTTTCACTCTCTTTTCTTATCGTTCGACCCGTACGAGCAGAGATATGAAACCACCTGCTCAAAACGAATCGACGATTGATCACAAATCCTGAACTCGATTACTTAAAGGTATGTCTACAGATGCATTGCACCTGTATACATAACTAAGGGAAAATGATGCTGGAAACGTGGAAAAACATTCATTTCTTAGAAACAACACTAATTAACTGATGTCTTGAGTCAGGTTCGTATGTAATTAAGGTATATAATTGAAATATTGATGGAAAAATACTTGTTACTAAATGATGGTGGGGTTAATAAACACGTAAAAAATGGGGTGAATCTAATTTAATATTGATTGATTTGTGTAAATATTAACGCCGACCATTTAGCTCTATGCGATGTTTAGCGTAGCGTTGTGTAGTCAAACCCCTCATGGAGTCTTCCTCTCTCATCTCATAACCCATAGCAGTCATGATTCCACGGATGTAGCCATTGAGAAGTTCTGTGAGCTCCTCCGACATGATGAAAGATGTATACGACACCTCGACGGTCCCCTCCTTATCGACGAGCTCCACCTCGTCCAGGTTCCATCCCACGAGGAGGGCGCTCTTGAGATAACCTAGGACGGCTTCACCGAGCCTGGCGTGAAGGTACTCCCCGTACCACCTCCCGGCGCTCTTCCAGGCCCGCAGTAGCCCCTCCTTGTCCTCCTTGTAGAGGCGACTGATTATTTCGTTGAAATTCGTGCGGGGGATCTGGAGGGCTCCAGCCGATCTGGATATCTCGTAGATGTTGTACATCTCCACGGCCTCCTGGAGGGTGGCCCCCCGTTTCTCCATGATGAGGGCCTGCTCGATGGCCTCCGCCGCGTAGTTAGTGGACGATATTCCCTGCCTAAGTGCCAAGGAGCGGAGCCTCCTGACTAGGTCCTCGGGCAGCAGGAAGAGTTTCGTCTCCTTGGAGGCGTCAGCCATGTCTCTCACCCCTCCACTCAAATCTGAGCCTGATGATACCCTTCGAGTTCTCCTTCTCCTTGAGCTCCAGTCCGAAGGTGTTGAAGACGCCCTCCATGAAGAGGCTGTAGACCTCGGTGAAGCCCGGGGTAAAGCGTTCGCCCACGCAGGAGACAGTGACGCCGTCGATCTTCGAGGTCTCTATGGTGAAGACGGAATTGCCGAGGGTGAGCAGGCCCATCGCCTCCTTGAAGGCGTCAATACCGTCATCGGACTTTCCAGAGAAGTATTTGCCGTACCATCTGCCGGTCTCGTACCACATATCAGAGAGCTGCTTCTTGGAGTGGTTGTGGGCTAGGTCAACCACTTCGTAGAGGAGCTTCTCCACGGTGAAGGTGAACCCCATCCTCTTCGCCTTCTCCAGCATCTCCCTTTCGTCGACGACGTCGCGTAGGCTGAGGCCCATCTGTTCGACCCTCAGCGCCTGCTCCAGGATGTCGTTCACCGTCTGATAGACTGTGAGCTCCCGGCGCTTAGCCATCTCCGCGATCTTGTTGGCCAGCTGCTCGTCAGCCGCCAACATCTTCCTCATCGTCTTCGACAAGACACGAGACTCCGGATCTTTTCCCTATATTATTTTTACACGGGATTCAAAAGTCTTGTCTGTCGGTGAATATTACTATTATAATCTATTAACAGATTAAGCCCAAATCGCGCTAATAATATCTCTGCCTGATGTATAGAAATATCCCTCCCCCCGCTATCCCGAGGAGGCCCAGAATACCGTATAGGTAAGGCGGCTTCAGGAATGGCCCCAATATGGATGTCAACGTTGAGGGTAGGCGCAGGAGAGTCGTTGTGAGGCTCGGGTTGACGACCGTCAGCTCGACCTGCTCGCTCGTCGCGTCCGTGTAGACGAGGCCGTCGCCAAGGACGTGCCCCTGGATCCACAGGCTCCCCTTAGCTTCGGGCTCAAACTCGAGGCTGTAGGTTCCGTCTTCTAGGGTCCAGGCCCATTTCTTGGTTATCGAGTCCTTCGTCTTCAGGGCGAACTCGATGGTGACCTCCCCCTTCTTGGGGGTGAAGGTGCCGGTGATGGTGGCCGTGTTGCCAAACTGGACCCTTGTCTTGCTCAGCTGGCAGGAGAGGGTTGACGTGACGCTGACAACGGTGAAGTTGAGCAGGTCAGACTCGGCTGGCAGGTAGTTATCCTCACCCTCGTATGCCGCCTTCACGTGCCAGATGCCTGCGACGCTGGGCCTGAAGCTGTGATTCATGTACCCCGTCTCATCCGCGGTGACGGTGTAGCTCTCATCCATATCACCTTTAAAGTAGCGTATGCTCACGTTCCTCTCTGGAGGGTTCAATTGCCCGAGGACCAGAATCTCCTCTCCGCCGAATATCTCGACACCTCTCAAGCTCAGACTCAGGCTGCCCTTCCCTACTACCCTATAGGAGTCTTCCACCGTGCTCGTATAGCCTTCGTCGTCCTCAGCAGTGAAATTATAGTCTACTAAAGTCCCTGGCCTGTGCCCCGTCACTGTGACGCCGTATATCCCACCCTCCTCGCCGATGACATTCTGGTGTATCCAGCTCTCGCCGTCGTCCGTTGAGTAGGCGAACTCTACCTTCCTTATCAGGGACACGTCGATCACCTGCACCTTTAGGTTGACAGGTTTCCAAGCCTCAGGTGTCTCGGGCGGATTGACTAGATTTAGTTCGGGTGGCTCGAAGTCGGTCTGGGGGATGAAGACGTAGCTCCCCGTGAGCTCGACCTCGTTCCCCATCTCGTCCACCGCCCTGAAGGCGTAGTCCACGACCTCGTGGCGCTCGACGGGGGGGACGATCACGCTGTAGTTGCCCCCTGACTCATCCTCGATGTCCAGACTGCTCCAAGTCTCTCCTCCGTTAACAGAGTACGAGAACGAGACCTCCTCTATCTCGGTCTCGTCATCAACGTTGACGACGAGCCTCGTGAGGCTGTAGGTTTCCACCTCCTCCGGTGGATCGAAGATATCGATCTCGGGTGGCTCGAAGTCGGTCTGGATCATGTAGTTCACCGTTCCTACGCCGTACTCTGCCATGAGCACGAGGTGGTACAGCAGTTCGCCGCTGACCGGGACGTTGTAGTCGATCACCATGTCCTCGCCGCTCATCTCACAACTCGCCATGGCGTCCACGTGCCTGAAACCCTTCGGGTCGAGGTTGAACCCCCCGTAGACGCCGCTCACAGTACCCAGGAGGCCCGGCGGCCAGGCGGTGGGGATCCCCTCCAACAGCTCCCCCTTGGATGCCGTGGGCTTCGCCATGATGTAGAGCCTCACCTCGTACATGTCGAGGGTGCTCGGGACATCTATGTGGACCTTGACCCTATCGGAGGAGGAGACGAACTCGTAGGCCCATGCAGTGTCCGCCTGGGGCTGCTCGTTCACCTTCCCCTCCATCTTCTGGCTCATCCACACGTTGCAGTCGATGTTCTCTATGACCATGAGGGTGGCCGCCTGGGAGGCCGCGCTCTCGTACGCGTCGTTCCTGACTGCGAACCAGTACTGACCGCTCTCCTTCGGGATGAAGTACCGCCCGAGACCGTCGTTCCCGACCTGCTCTGGGAGGCCAGCTGCCTCAGTGTGGGTTGAGAGCAGGGGCGCGGTGACGCCCTTGATTTTGTATACGAAGATGTCATAGTCCGTTGAGTGGATTTTCGGGTTCGCCCAGTCCCCCGTCAGGTAGACGTGGTATCTGTGGCCCGCCTTCAGTGTGTATCCGTAGGTGCTGACGTTCCCGACGGGGATCTCCCCGCTCTTTATCTCCACGGCTGGTACGGGCTTCGCGATGGACGTGTAGTCGCCGAAGATCTCGTTGAGGTAGGCCCCCTCCACCATCGGAGGCGAGATGGATATTTGAGTAATCAGGAGCGCCATCCCCAGAAGCAGAACCATCAGTGCGGGTGACCTTCTGCCAGCTGACCTGGGTGCATCTGATCGGTTCCAGTGGTACTTATTCATCTTCTAGGGCGGGCTTAAGTGAGTGAGATATTGATAAAGGAATTATGAACCCCTGATACCTATCCGGCGTCCACCGATCTGAAACCTTTTCCAACACTGTACCCTATTCCTAAGCATGGCATCGAATACCATTCGTGACCTGAAGATCACGACCTTGGCAGAGAACCTCGTCCAAGCGGGGGGCTTGGGCCAGTGGGGACTCTCGTTTCTACTTGAATTTGTCGACTCCGAGGGAGCAGAGCGGAGGGTGGTCTTCGATACAGGCGCGAACAAGGAGGCACTTCTCCACAACGTGAAGTTCATGGATCTGGACTTGAGGGATCTGGATGGAATTGTTCTCAGCCATGGGCACAGCGATCACACCGCTACAACGGTCGAGATCCTGGAGGCGTCCGGGGGCGTCAAGGTCTACTGTCATCCTAATACCTTCCAACCCCGGTTCTATGTGGACAGGCAGGGCAAGAGGAATCCTGGTGGCCCTCCAGAGGGCGAGGGGCTGGCCGAGGTCGAGGCAGCCGGAGGGGAGGTCGTCGCGTCAGCTGAGCCCGTTGAGGTCTGCCCGGGCTTCTGGACGACGGGGCAGGTCGAACGCCTCACCCCCTTCGAGAAGATTTCGCCCCCGGCTGAGGGCACCCGGCGGGTCATCCTGGTTGATGGTGAGGAGGTTGACGACCAGATCCTCGACGACCAGTCCTCATGGGCGTACGTTGAGGGCCTAGGACCCTGGGTGATCACCGGCTGCGCGCACGCAGGCCCCCTGAACACCGTCAACCAAGTCAAGAGACGGGAAGGCTTCGACGGCATCAACGGCTTCGTGGGGGGGACACATCTCACGGGGAGGACCGATGAGTACATACAGAAGACGATAGATGGCCTGAGGGAGTACAACATCAGCACGTTGTCGCCATGCCACTGCACGGGATTCAAGGCGACTGCGATGCTCTGGCAAGCCTTCCC
>DATLAV010000185.1:0-5351 GCA_035527235.1 Patescibacteria group bacterium
CGGGGCCCGTGGAGTCTTTTATGTGCTTCCTCGGCGCCTGCTTCAGGGGCTCGGGCTCTAGGTCGGCCTCGGGGGGCTCCTCCTTGAAGCCAGCGTAGAGCTCCCTCTTGAAGTGACCGTGCCAGACGAGGAGGGGATACCTGGCTTCCTGGTGCTCGTCGAAGCCGTGGGGGAGCAGGACGACGGCCCCGAGGTGCATGGTGCGCCCCCAGAACTCTGTGAGGAGCTTGCTCTCGATCCTAACGTACTTGATGTACTTAGTGTCCTCTGGCTCCTCGAAGGGGGGGATGACCTGTTCGAGCTTGATATTGAGTGTCACCTTATTCTTGAGATCTATCTGAACCTTCACGGGTGTACTGTAGAGGTTACCGGGGGCTTTGTTCCACTTCTGTCCCTCTCCGCGGTCCATGGGCATCTTCATTGTGTAATCGTCGGAGCGGTGGAATGTCTCGTAAACGTGGACCAGCGCCTGTACCCAGTACTCCCCGGCTGGCACCTCGTCGACGCTCCTGAGGGGGAACCCCCTGACGCCGCCGTCGACGACGACATCCTCGCCTGGATTCAAGTCCTCGATGTCCACGCCGAATATGAGCTGCGTGTCGGGGTAGTTGCTTATCTGGAACCTTGGCTCTTCACCGTCGTCGTCCGAGATCATGAGGAGAAGCCGGCCGTCCAGAGGGCCCTCGAGTACCTCCTCGTCATATGAGACTCTGAATTCCAGCATGGTATTCACGACAGGATGATGCTCCAGGTCCTATTTATCATGATTAGCTAGGTCTAGGGCGGCGTGAGGTCGTTGGAAACATTTATCCAATTCGCACCTCAATTCTCCATTGATTCCAATGACAAAGAGCTTACTGGCTGTGGTCTCCCACCCTGACGACGAGACCTTTGGATGCGGGGGGACCCTCGCGGTTCACGCCGACGCTGGGGCCGACGTCGATGTCATCTGCCTGACCTGCACGCCTCCTGGACGGCGTTTGGAGCTGGAGAACGCTGCGGAGATCCTTGGGATAAACGAGCCGATGATCTTCGATGCGGAGGAAATTACATTCGAGGACGCCCTCGTGAAGCGCGTCAGGGACGTGATAGCAGAGGTGAGGCCGAGGGCTGTCATCACCCATCTCCCCTTCGACTATCACAGGGAGCACAGGGCGACCTACGAGCTCGTCAAGGAGGCGGTGGAGTGGGCCGCTCACACCACGGGGTCCTGGGAGCCCTGGTCCGTGGGGAGGCTGCTCCTCATGGAGGTGAACACCCTCATTCCGACGCCACACGTCCTCGTCGACATCTCCGGCACCATCGAGAGGAAGATGGTCGCCGTTGACTGCTACACAACGCAGCTGGCCAAGTTCCCTTGGGGTTACTATCAGGACCTCAGCATGAAAAAAGCTGAGCTGAGGGGTGTCCAAGGTGGCTGTGGCCACGCCGAGGCCTTCGTTGAGGAGTCCCTCCCAGTGAACGGGCCCTTCTATCCCGTGAAGTCCACTCGGAGCCTGCTTGAGTGACTCAGGCTCATCCGAGCATCCCCTCGTAGACCTCGATGTACTGGCTGAGGACCTTCTCCACCCCGTACCTCTCGAGGACGATCCTCCTCGCCGTCTCACCGAGCCTCGACTTCAGATCCGGGTCGGAGTTTATCCGCAGGATCCTGTCGGCGATGGCCTCGGGGCTCTTGAAGGGGACGAGGTAGCCGCTGACGCCGTCCTCGACAAGCTCTGGGATGCCGCCGACATTGGTCGCGATGACCGGGATGCCGCAGCTCATCCCCTCGAGGATGGTGAGGGGGGCGCTCTCGGTCTCCGAGCTGAGGGCGAGGACGTCGGAGCCCTTGAGCAGCCTTTCCACGTCGTCCCTGAAGCCCGTCAGCACTACGTTTGGCCTCAGGTCCAGCTCCTCGACGAGCGACTCGATCCTCGGCCTCTCAGGGCCGTCCCCGATGAGGACAAGAAGCGCCGTCGGGTCCTCGTCCGCGACGATCCGCATGGCCCGGACCAAGTCCTGGATTCTCTTCACGGGCCTGAAGTTGGAGATGTGGGTGATCACGAAGCCGCCGAAGCACCTCTGGACGGTTGCAGGGGAGTACCTGTCGGTGTCGACGAAGTTGGGGATCACGGTTATGGGCACGTCGATACCGATCCTCTCCCTCGCCTCCTTCTCCATGAATTTGGAGACGGCGGTCACGGCGTCGGCGCTGTTCACTGAGTGGCTGTTCGCGAGCCTGTACGATGGATCTCTCCCCAGGATGGTGACGTCGGAGCCGTGGAGGGTGACCGCGTAGGGCGTCCCGGTCATCTCCCTGTTGAGGAGGGCCGCCGTGGAGTGGGGAATGGCGTAGTGGGCGTGGATCAGATCGAGGCCATTTTCCTTGGAGACCTTCGCCATCTCCGAGGCGAGGGCGACAGTGTAGGGCGGGTACCTGAAGAGGGGGTACTCGGAGACGTTGACCTTGTGGACGTGGACGTTCTCATGATCGAGGTCCCCGAGGGCGACGGGGCGCTCGTAGGTAATGAAGTGAACCTCGTGCCCCCTGTTGGCGAACTCGACGCCTAGGCGCGTGGCGAGGATTCCGCTCCCGCCCATGGTCGGGTAGCATGTGATTCCTATTTTCATCTGGTTGCCTCACGAGGTGAATTGAGGGTGATGAGGTTAACGGGGAGATAAAAATGATTAGTTGTATATTAATAAAAACTTGGTCCAGGTGGAGACGGGGCCACAAACCTATCAGATTCCGGCTCGGTTCACTTTTTCCTTGTAGAAGTTGATTATCTTCAGCCTGTTGAGGGCTCGGGTCCTCCTCCTGTAAAGGAGCACCTGGTCGCCTCCCTGGGAGATGCCGAAGGCCCTCTCGCCCCTGACAAGCCTCCTCCAGTTCAGTTTGGTCTCACTGTACTCTGAGACCTTGACGTGCTTCGTGGGTTTCATGAACGAGAAGACGTGGGTGGTCCCCTTTCCATCGTTGATGAGGACGTTCCATCCCTCCACCTTCATCTCCCCCGTCGATGGGACTTTCACTTCGCCGATTAGCTCGCTCCCAAGCCACGGAGCCCCTTTCACCTGCAGCATGTCCCCGAGGCGCAGGATGACGTATAGGTCGGAGATGTGGGCGTCCTTTACCTTCAACCGGTTTGAGATCTCGAGGCGACCTGCAGCGCGCGCATCAGATACCTATACAGCTCCTAAGTTCGCACACGAGGCTGGACTTACCGTACTGCACAGAGTGTAGGAAGCTAAGGTATGGCTCCAACTTAGCCTTAATGACTACCCTGTGAACCTTCCAGGACAGTACCTCATAGGCCAAGTTGAAGATATTATTCGTACCATCATATGCCTTGAACTTCTTTTTCTTCTCTAGCCCCAGCTTCTCCGGCAGTAGCCCAAATACCTGTTTGAAATAGCCCTCAGAATACTTACCCTCGATACCTGTCAGCTTCTTCCTGAAGGAATCAAGGTTAGCTGAATCAAGCCTCTTAATCTTAGATGTGATAATATCCTTATCTTGAAGCTGCGTGCGCCCGCTTACGAGTGCGATCGTAAATTCCAGTCATCATTATTTCTTAAGGGAAAAAATGAATCACAAGCTCTAGCACAAGTCTGCGTAGAGAAAAAAAACGCGCACGCAGCAGTGGAACTACGAAACACTTCGTCTTGACATCAGCCACATAGCCAGCATGCTAAGAACTACACCGATGAGAACTGACTCAAAACCAAATCCAGGAATCCCCCCTGGTTTATCAGGCTCTTCCTCAGGTTCCGGCTCTGGCTCCGGTTCGGGCGCGATCACCGTTGTCTCACCGACTTCCACTGTCGTCGATGTGACCTGGACCGGCATCGAGTGGGATGTCCCCTCCTCGATGGTTGCCTCCAGAGTCTCCTCAAAGATCAACTCGTCTCCCTCACCTATGGTGTAAGTGAGCTCATAGGGCTCCTCCGGTTCCTCCATGAATCGGCCGTCGACGACGACCTCGAACTCCTCCAGCCCCTCGGGGAGGATTATGATCTTGGTGCCGTTCTCCATGTCCAGGTAGAGGGCGCCATCGATCTCGGCGTCGATCCCCAGTCTCGTTGGGTTCTCGGGGTCGTATCCGATGTGGCGGCCCGTGGAGTCGTAGACATTGAGGAAAAGTTCATTTCCGGGATGCGTTAGGGTGACCGCGGTGCTCTTGGGCTTCGTAGCGGCGATGTAGGCTTGCATGAACTTCCCCCACCCTTCATTACTAAAGGTCGGGATCTGAGCGTAAGTAGTCCAGTAAGAGTTCGCCGCAGCGGCGTTCGAGCCCGCGCTCCCCCTGTCCCAGAAGAAGACGGAGAGGCCATTGAGCCCGGTCGTATCGAGCTTCACCATCTTTAAGTCGAGACCGAGGGACCAGAACTCTATCTTCTTGCTGATGATGGCGGGATCCACTGAAAGCCACACTAACTGTGCTATGGTCTTGATCTCGTTGCTCGTTATCCTCGGGTCGATTGATATCCTATGTGCAAAGTCCCCGATGTCAATGTAGGGCATAGGATTGGCCTTCCAGGTTTGGGACAAAATATCCTTGATGATCTTGCTCATGTTGGCAGGGTCCGCCTGGAGGCCCAGCGTCAGTCGGCTCCCCAGCTCGTTGACAGCAGTAGTCAGTATAACCATCTCACTAGTATCCACTGCAACGGCGGTGTGGGTCTCCTTATCAATCTTGTATGTCTCTACGATCTTCTTAGCCAGAGTCTTTGAGCTCATGCCTGGGTCGGAGAGAAGCATGGGGATGAAGGCCGAATATGTCAGCCCTTCCACGGGGGAGGGGAGCTCCGACGCGATGACGTACCTAGCCGATACATCAAACATCCCCACAACCTCTGTCTGACCCATGAGGCAGGCGTCGAAGGTGAGCACGCTCACGGGATGAGTGGCAAGCACTATGCTGAGGTCGCTTATCTCCAGGTGGCCCTTCTGATGGCCATCCCAGGCGATGCCCCTCATGCCGCCGCCGTGGTCGCCGATGATCAACATGTTATCCAGGCTGTAGAACTTTTTCTCTGCGTAGTCCAAGAAGTAGCTCAGGACGTCCTTGGAGCCCATGTTGACGGGCCCGACGTCCCTGAGGATCCTGAGCTTCCCGTCCACGACCTGGAGGATCGTCGCCCTGTTCCCCTCAAGCCTCTTGGTCGCCCCCTCCAGTGGAGGCGCATCTCTGAGGCGCGCGTCTTTCGCGGCGGGGTCGGGCCATGAGGTGTTCAGGTCGAGCATCACGGCTATGGCGACCTTTGGGTTTCTGACGGTGTCGGTTGCCTTGACGATGTCAAGGAGGTTCGCCAACTCGGCCTCCTGCAGCGGGGGCTTAGTTGTGTCAGCTGGGATGTAGTACATG